>NZ_MWJN01000144.1:0-17193 GCF_002027145.1 Microbispora sp. GKU 823
CCCCTCGGCCTCCCACACCGACCAGGGTGGAAGCCACACCGTGATCACGTCAGGAAATCCGAGAAACAGGCCCTAGTGCACAGCCTCACGAAGCGGCCGCGCAGTATCGACCGTCGGCGGCGTTAGAACCGGAACCGGACGATGCGGGTGGACCGCTTCATGCCCGGCAGCAGGTTCATGAGGCGGTACATGCGGCGTACGTTCGCGGGCGCCTTGGCCATCAGCACCGGTGAGTCGTTCATCGGCGCCTCGTCGACGTATTCGAGCCGCGGGTGCCAACCGGCCAGCGCGGCCGGGTCGTTGAAGCCGCAATGGAACTGGGCGCCGTATCTGCGCAGCGAGGGGTCCCATCTCGAAGTGCGCCACGCCCAGACGGGCACCGTGTCGAACTGTGCCTGGCCGGAGGGGAAGGCGTCGACGACGCTGGTCAGCAGCCGCCGGACGTCGCTCTCGGTCAGGTAGGGCACCAGCCCCTCGGCGATCATCAGCACCGGCCGGCCGCGGGGGATGCGTGCCAGCCAGGTCAGGTCGGTGACGCTGGAGCCGACCAGGGTGTAGTGCTCTCGCGGCGGCAGGAATCGTCGCCGCAGTTCGACGACGGGGGGATAGTCCAGGTCGTACCAGTCGACGGTGGCGGGCGGGTCGATCCGGTACACCCGGGCGTCGAGGCCGCAGCCCGGGTGCAGCACCACCGCGTCGGGGTGATCGGCGAGGAAGCTTCGGGCCCAGTCGTCGTGGGCCTTGGCCCGCACCACGGCGGCGAGGCCCATCTGGCTGGTGCCGAATCTGCGCTTGTCGTAGTCCGGGTCGAGGCGGCGCATCACCCGCTCGGCGTATTCGTCGCCGAGGATCGGGTCCGGCAGTCGGTTGTCCAGTGCCTTGGCCCTGAGGACGGGGCTGAGGGTCTTCTGCACTCCGACGAGTTCGGTGTCCTTCACGACAGCGACACTACTCTTATTTCACGAATTTCGTGAAGTTCGTGAATGACTTAAACTGTTCAGGCCACGAGGAGGAAGGGAGCGTCGGTGACGCGAGCGGACGAGGGCGCAGTCGCCGTCTTCCAGGAACGGTTCGCGCAGATCATGGTCGAATCCGGCATGCCCCGGATGGCCTCGCGCGTGTACGCCGCGCTGCTGGTCACCGACTCCGGCAAGTTGTCGGCCGCCGAACTCGCGGAGCGACTGGGCGTCGGCGCGTCGGCGATCTCGGGAGCGGTCAAGTACCTGGTGCAGGTGCGACTGGTCGAACGCGGCCGCGAACCCGGCACCCGGCACGACTTCTGCCGGATCCACGAGCACACCTGGAGCCACTTCGTCAGCCAGTCCGACCCGGTGCTGGTCCGGGTGCAGGACGGCGCCGACGAGGGCGTCGCGCTCCTGGGTCTCGACTCCCCCGCCGGGCAGCGGATGGACGAGACCCGCCGGTTCTTCGCGTTCCTACGCGAGGAGATCAAGCAGTCGATGGCGAAGTGGCGGCGGCTCCAGATGGCCGAACGTGAGAGCGACCAGACGGTCAGCACGATCTTGCCGAGGTAGCCGCCGGCGGGCGGGGCGGCCGGTGACGTCGCCTACACAGCGCTCTTCTGGCTGGCCACCGTGGTCGGTGTGGCCGGCGCCGTCATCGCGCCACTGGTGTCACCGCGAACGTGATGCACGACCGGATCACCGCAGTGCGAACGGACAGTCGCGCGGACGCGTTCAAGCTTTCGTTGCGATCGGGTCGGTGACACGTATCCACGGGCGCGTCTTGCCCAGTGGAGATGACCCCCCGGCAGCACCGTCAGGCGGCGGATCGAGGTGTCCAACACCAGCGGTCACCGGATGCAGGTCTCGCTGTATCCGGCGGCGGCCGACATCCGGGGCCACGCGTTCGTCTTCGCGCCCGATCGCGCGCCGAACGAGCTGACGAGCTGGACCACCGTCACGCCCGCGGAGATCGACCTGGCCCCCGGCCGGTCCCGCAGGGCCTGGTCCACCGTCAAGGTGCCGTCCGACGCCTGGAAGGGCGAGCGGTACGGGGTGATCTGGGCGCAGGCCACCGCGGAGCCGGACGAGACGCACAACATCGGCCTGGCCAGCCGGGTCGGCGTCCGGATGTACCTCGACATCGGCCCGGGCGGTGAGCCGCCGTCCGACATGAGCATCGACCGGCTCACTCCCGAGCGGGACGCCGCCGGTCGCCCGGTCCTGGCCGCGCAGGTGCACAACACCGGCGGCCGCACCCTGGACCTGTCCGGCTCACTGTCGCTGTCGGACGGGCCGGGCGGGCTGCGCGCCGGACCCTACCCCGCGCAGTTGGGTGTCACGCTGCGTCCGGGCGAGGCCGGGCGGCTGGCCGTCGTCATGGACGCCCGGCTGCCTGAGGGACCCTGGAAGGCCGACCTGGTCGTCCGAAGCGGCCTGGTGAAACGCGAGGTGTCCGCGACCGTCGCCTTCCCCAAGGCCGGAGCGGGCAAGCCCGTCACCCTGTCCAGTACGTCGCGGCTGATCCTCCCCGCGGTCGTCGTCGCATCGGCTCTCGCGGCCGCCGGTCTCGTGGCCTGGCGTCGCCGAGCCCGCTCCCAGTCCCGAATCCCAACGAAGGGCATAAATGCATAGACGCACCCAACCCCTCGTGACCGCGGCCGTCCTGGCCGTCACCGCCCTCCCCATCCCCTCGGCGTCCGCGGCTCCCTCGCCGGCCACCTACGTGCTGGCCAGGGAGGGGGCGCTGACCGTCACCGCTCCCGCCGCGATGTCGCTGGGCAGCGGACCGCCCGGAAGCCAGCGCAGCGCGCAGATGGGGACGGTGACGTGACCGACCACCGCGATCCCGGCGCCGGGGCATGGACGGCCACCGTCTCCTCGACCGACTACACCCGCACCACTACACCGGCGGTCACGATCGGCCGGGCCAACATGAGCTACTGGTCCGGCCCCGCGACCGACACCCAGGGTGGCGGGACCTTCGTCCCCGGCCAGCCGACCGCCGCGAGCAGGGTCACCCTCGCCGTCCCACGGACGGCGTTCTCCCACACCGCCATAACGCTAGCTGGACCCCCACCCTCGTTCTGTCGATCCCGTTCTCCGGTGTGGCCGCCGGCACCTACACCGGCTCACTCCGTCGCCTGACCACGGCCAGCGTTGCGACGCTCAGGCGGAGGTGGGCGCCGACAGCCCGTCAACCGCCGTCGCCGTTGGGGCATCGGGGTAGGCGAAGGACGAGGCGCGCTCCGTGGGCGCTGTCCTCGACGGTCAGCGTCCCGCCGTGGCTTTCCGCGATCTGCCGGGCGATCGACAGGCCGAGGCCGGTGCCGCCCGCGGCGCGGCTGCGCGCGGTGTCGAGCCGGGCGAACCGCTGGAAGACCATCTCGCGCTTGTCCGGCGGGATACCGGGGCCGTCGTCCAGGATCTCCAGAACGGCGGACCCCGGTTCTGTATGGACGATCAGGGAAATCGTGGTGGCGGCGTGCCTCTCGGCGTTGTCCAGCAGGCTGGTCAGCAGACGGGCGAGTCGGAGGTTGTCGCCGACGACGCACACATCTGTCTGCAGGCTTGTGACGATCTTCTTCGTCGAGGGGCGCCGTGCCAGTTCCTGGGAGACCAGGGCTGTCAGGTCGATGTGCCGCCGGCCGGACTGCGGCGTGGCGTCGAGCCGGGACAGTGTCAGCAGGTCCGTCGTGATCGCCTGCAACCGATCGATGCTGGGAATCAGCGAATGGGCCAGGGTGAGCACCTCGTCATCGGTGGAGGCGAGGAGGGCGTCCTCCACCTGCGCGCGCATCGCCGCGATGGGCGTACGCAACTCATGGGACGCGTCGGTGGAGAACCGGCGCTGTTGTTCCATGGCCTGTTCGAGCCGCTCCAGGGTGCCGTTCACGGTCAGGGCCAGCATGTGGATCTCGTCCCGGTTGGGCGGGATGGGCACCCTGCCTGTCGGGTGCGTGGCCTGGATCTCGCGGAGCTTGGTGCAGATGGCGTAGACCGGGCTCAGCGTCTTGCCCAGCAGCCGGTAGCACAGGAAGGTCAGGGCGCAGGTCAAGGTGAGCGCGCCGCCGAAGACCACTGCGGCGACAGCCGGGCGTACGTACAGGGGTACGGCGGGGGCGACGGCGTAGACCGTCAGGGGGGCGTGCCCGCTGCGGAAGGCCGGGACGGCCACGACGAGGTGACAGCCCCAGATGGCCGGGCCGTGGTTGCACACCGTCGTGGCGATCGATCCTCGCGTATTCGCTGCGGGGTGGAGGGAGACGATGGCCGGCTGGCCCCACAGGCTGCGCGTCGCCTCGATCACTCGTCCCTGCTGGTCCACCACCTGGAGATGCCGGGCAGGCGGGCGTGGTGCAAGAGAGTCTGTGGTTCCGGCGGAGACGGCGTAGGCGACACGGTCGGCCACCGCCACCAGTCCAGCCACCAGGTATTCCGTGGTCAGGCTCCGGATGGCCATGAGGACGCCTATAGCCGACAGCAGGGAGAGCAGCGCCGAGACGGCTCCCCCAGCGAGCGTCAAACGGGCTCTTATCGACCAAGAGTGTAAAAAGCTCACATATGCCCCCAGAACTTCCAAGTATCCAGCAGTGCGGGGGCCTGTTCGTTCCAAGCATGAATCCTTTTGACCATGCCGAGTATGGACGTTTGCCCGGTCACGCAGACCGGCTGAGCGGTCAGGGGAGTACGCGCACCTCTGGATAGGCGTGATCGCCTGCCAGCAGCGGGGAGGCGCGGTGGCGGGTGACCTGGTCGGCGAACTGGATGACGTAGGCGTCCTGGATACGCAGGCCGCGCGCTCCATCGTTGGTCTTCTCAAGGGTCTGCAGCGCCGCGACGCACTGCGCCCGGGCCGGGTTGCCGGCGCGCAGAGGGCGCCGTTCAGGCCGGCGTCAGCGGTCGCCGGCGGTTGAGAAGGGCCACTCCCACGGCGCACCCGCATCCCAGCGCCACGAAGGCCGTCCACGGCAGCCATCTGTACGGGGACTCCCACATCAGACCGGTGAGCAGGTTGCCCACGGCGGTCGCGACGCCGGACACGGTCGAATAGAGGCCGTAGTGCGTGGCGACGAGACGCCCGCGCGACAGCCGTACGATGACGTCCATCTCGAACGGGCAGATCAGCATCGTGCCCACGGCCAGCAGGGCCGCGCCGGCCAGCATCGGCAGCATCGCGAGATGTTCGGCCACCTCCTCGTCGAGGACGGAGGGCACGACGGGCTGCGGAAACGCGGCCAGAGGCACGAACGCCAGCGCCATCACCACGAGACCGGCCGCCAGGCAGCGCGGCGGTGACCACCGCTTCGCCGCCCACGCACTCACCCGTCCCTGCAACGCGATCGCCAGCACCGCCGACAGCGCGAACAGCTCGCCCATCCCGAAGTCCTGTTCGGGCCCGAGCGTGCGGCCCATGACCAGCGGCACCGTGACGTAGATCTGGAACGGCAGCAGGTACGACCCGGCCATGGCGAGGGAGAAGACGAGGAAGCGGCGATCCCGCAGGACCCTCCGCCATCCGGCGCGGTCCTCCCTGGGGGCCGTGGCGGCGACGGCGGGAAGCGCGACCGCCTGGACCATGGTGAGGACGGCGAACACCGCGGCGGCGACGAGCGCGACCAGGCGGAAGTCCAGCGCGGCCAGCACCAGCCCGGCCAGCGGGCCGAGCAGCAGCCCGGCCTGCCCGGCCACGTTGAAACGGCCGAACAGGGTGGTCCTGCGGTCACCGGCGACCGTCGCCAGCATGGTGCGTATCCCCGGGTCGAACAGCGCGCCCGCGAAACCGGTCGCCGCCGAGGCCAGCACCAGCGCCGGCACCCTGTCGGCGAACGCGAGCAGTCCGAACCCCGCGGACCTCAGCGCGCAGCCGGTCACGACGGCGGCGCGGCACCCGAACCGGTCGGCCAGATGCCCGCCGACCAGCGCCAGCCCGCGCTGGCTCGCGTTGCGGATCCCGAGGATCAGTCCCACCGCCGACGCGGTCAGGCCGAGGCCGTGCGTGAGGTGCCCCGCGAGGTACGGCATCAGCAGGGTGAAGCCGAACTTGATGGAGAACTGGCTGGTCAGCAGGAGCCGGATGAGATTTCTGTCACTCATGGTGATGGGAAGGCTACTCATTGCTCGGTTAGCGCCCCGCTTACCTTCGCGAGGCCACCATGGGCGGATGAGGTCGTTGCGCAGCCGTCTGCTCACCACGATCACGGGGGTGGCCGTGCTGGCCGTCTCCCTGTTCGCGGTGCCGCTGGCCGTGGCCGTCGCCCGGCTCTACCACGACGGAGCGATCGAGTCACTGGAAATGGAGGCGACGTGGGTGGCCTCCACCTTCTCCAGCGCCGCCCCGGTTTCGCTCCCCACCGGTCTTCCCCGCGATATGACCGTCGGCGTCTACACGACGGACGGACGGCGGCTCCTCGGATCGGGCCCTGCCCGGTCGCCGCTCAGAGAGGGCGTCGAGGGTGGCGTCCTCATCGCCACCGCGCCCGTCCCGTCCGACGAGACGCCGGGGGTGGTGAGGGTCGCCACCTCGTACGACACGGTGGCCGGCAAGACGCACATCGCGTGGCTCATCATGGCCGGGCTGGCCGTACTCGTGATCGGACTGGCCGCCGCGTTCGCACGGCGTCAGTCGGCGAGGCTCGCCGCGCCGCTGGAGGACCTGACCCGCTCCGCACAGGCCCTCGGCGACGGCGACTTCACGATCCGGGCGCCGCGATCCAATGTGCGGGAGGCCGACCAGGCCGGGCTCGCACTGGAAGCCACCGCCCGCAGGCTCGGTGACGTGCTCGATCGTGAGCGCGCCTTCAGCGCCAACGTCTCCCACCAGCTCCGCACCCAGCTCACCGGGATGATGCTCGGGCTGGAGGCGGCCCTGGCCCGGCCGAACGCCGCCCTCGCCGACGCCGTCCACACCGCTCTCACGCGAGGCGAGCGGCTGCAGACCGTGATCGACGACCTCGTACGGCTCACCCGTGACCACCGGACCGGATCGGCGCCACTCGACGTACCCGCCGTGCTCGATGAGGTCAGGGAGTGCTGGCAGGGCCCGCTCGCCGCCCAAGGGCGCCGGCTGACGGTCAGCGTGCCGGACGACCTGCCCCCCGTCGCCGCCTCCGCCGCGGCGTGCGGCAGATCCTGCGCGTGCTGCTCGACAACGCCTTGGTCCACGGTGAGGGCGAGGTCACCGTCGAGGCGGCGGACCTCGCCGACGGCGTCGCGATCGAGGTGGCCGACCGCGGACCGGGAGTCCCGGAGGATATGGACGTGTTCGCCCGGCGCGCGGCCGACGGGCACGGCATCGGCCTCGCGCTGGCCCGCTCGCTGGCCGAGGCCGAGGCGGGCCGCCTGGTCCTGCGCAGGACCGTTCCGCCGGTCTTCAGCCTTCTGCTGTCTCCGGCAGCTCGTAGCGATAGCCCCGTCCCCGTACCGTAGCGATCCGCTGCGGATCCTCTCCGTGGTCGATGAGCTTGCGGCGGAGCGCGAACACGTGCACGTCGAGCGTCTTGGTCGGCCCGAACCAGTTGACGTCCCACACCTCGTCCATCAGCTCCTCGCGGGAGACGACCTCACCGGCGCGGGACGCCAGCGCCGTCAGCAGGTCGAACTCCTTGGGCCGCAGCGCCACCTCGTCGCCCGCGACGTACGCCCTGCGAGCCGGCAGGTCGAGGCTGAGCCGCCCCACCTTCAAGGTCCGATCGTCGTCCCGGGGCGCCGCCTGGCGACGCAGATGGGCACGTAGCCTGGCCAGCAGCTCGGTCAGCCGGAACGGCTTGGTCAGATAGTCGTCCGCCCCCGCGTCGAGCGCCACGACCACCTCGAACTCCTCGGTGCGCGCCGTCAGCACCACGATCACCGCCTGCGGCAGAACCGCCCGCATCCGGCGGCACACGGTGACGCCGTCATCGTCCGGCAGCCCCAGGTCCAGCAGCACCAGATCGGGCATGACCGCCCCGCCCAGATCGAGCGCCCTCGCCCCCGTGGCCGCGAGGTCGGTCCGGTAGCCCGCGACGGTCAGCGCCGACTCCAGCTCCGGCCCGATCACCGGATCGTCCTCCACCACAAGCACCCGCGCCATGCACTCAGCTCTCACCGTGCTGCCGACCGGTGGACTCAGGCGCCACGCTCATCGAACGTCACCGGCGCCGCCGGCCATGCACAGAAACGGCTGGTGGAGCTCCTGTCACGATGCGGAGTCGGCGGTGACTTCGAGACCGCGGGCTGCCACCACCTGAGCGCTGCCGTCGGCCAGGCGGTAGCACAGGCCCACAACGGCGGCCTCGCCCGCGCCGACCCGTTCGGCGAGCACCCGAGAGCGGTCCAACAGCAGGTCAACCGTGTGCCTCACGTGCTCAGCCAGGATCTCGTCGGCCTCCACGCGACCTGCGGCCCGCGCCGCGAGCACGCTGGGGGTCACTCGCTCGACGACGTCCCGGACGTACCCGGACGGCACCATCCCGTCCTCCAGTGCGGCGCACGCGGCGGCGACCGCGCCGCACGAGTCATGGCCGAGAACCACCACCAGCGGGCAGTCCAGCACGTCCACTCCGTACTCGATGCTGCCCAGCACCTCCGTACCCGTCACGTGGCCCGCGGTGCGCACCACGAACAGGTCGCCCAGGCCACGATCGAAGATGATCTCGGCGGCCAACCGGGAGTCGGAGCATCCGAACAGCACCGCGAACGGGCGCTGACCCGGTGCGATCTCGGCGCGGCGTGTCGCGTCCTGGTTCGGGTGCTCGGGGGCGCCGGCGACGAAGCGTCGGTTACCGGCGAGCAACAGCTCGAAGGCTTCCTTGGGAGTCGGAGACGTGATCTCGGCCATGACCGCAGCCTAAGCCACCCCCCGGCGCGGCCGTCGCGCTGCCCGGTCCTCGCACCGCCCGCTGCCTGTGGCGGCGTGGCCGCAGTGCCGGAACCCGGCTTCCACCGGCCCTGGTGCCGTAGAGCAGGTAACGATTCCAGCAAGGATCAAGGCGAAGACCGGTCTGCGCTCTCATTCGCGTGTGTTTCCGGGCAAGGTGAAACACGTTCCCGAAAGGAGCAGGGCCGTGATCCCGCCCGCATCCCCCGCTTTCGACATCCGCTCGCGCCATGACCGTGACTGGGTCATCCTCACGGTCACGGGTGACCTCGACCGCAGCACCGCGGAGCGGCTCAAGGCCGCCGTCAGGACGGTCTGGAAGGTCGAGCCCGCCGGACTCGTGCTCGACCTCGCCGCGGTGTCGTTTTGCGACTCGGCCGGTCTGTCCGCCCTTGTGTACGTCCTGAGGGGCTGTCAGGCGCTCGACATCGGCATCGCCCTCGCGGCCGTCGAGCCCCGTGTCGAGCGCATTCTGTCCCTCACGCGCCTGCTGTCGGCCTTCGACCGGTACCAGTCCGTGGAGGAGGCCCTTGATGCCGGCGGAGACGGTCAGTCGTCCGGGTCTCCTTGATCGGCACGACGGACGCAAGGAGCGCGAGCTTGTCGGCACTGTCGGTGCCGGGGTCCGGGTGGAGGACGACGAGCGTCTGGCCGGTCACGCCGCTGACGCCCAATCTCTCCCGGTTCAGCCAGAGGTCACCGACCTGGGGGTGGTCAATGTGCTTGGGTGTGCCTTCGCACGTGTTCACGTCGTGGCGCGCCCAGAGCCTGCTGAAGCGGGGGCTGGCGAGGGAGAGTTCGCCGACGAGTTCGATGAATCGGGGGTCGTCCGTGTCGGTGCCGACGGACTCGCGGAAGCCGGCGACCATGCCCTGCGCGGCGTCCTCCCAGTCCGGATAGAGGGCCTGCTCGGCGGGGTCGAGGAAAACGTCCCGCAGGCGGTTGCCCCCCGCCACGAGTCGCGGCGACAGAGCGGTCGCCAGCGCGTTGGCGGCGAGGACGTCGAAGTAGCGGCCCTCCACGTACGCGGGGAGCGGGAGCGTGACGACGAGTTTGGCGATGCCAGGAGGGACGGTCTCCTTCCGGGGCCGCCGTCGCCGCCGGGGTTTTCCCGCCCCGAGACGTAGCAGGTAGGCCGTCGCGTCGTCGTCGAGCAGCAGCACGCGGGCGAGGGACTCGAGGACCTGCGGGGAGGGGTTGCGATCGCGGCCCTGTTCCAGGCGCAGGTAGTAATCGGCGCTGATGCCGGCGAGCATCGCGACCTCCTCCCGGCGCAGGCCCGGCACGCGCCGTACGCCGACGGAGGGGATGCCGGCCTGTTCAGGAGTGACGAGCTCCCGGCGGGCGCGTACGTAATCGCCCAAAAGGTTGGATTCGTCGCTCATCTCCCCACTGTAATTCGCGCACTTTCGTGCGTGCCTGGTCCTGTCACCCCCAGGATCGCGAGGGCTCTGGCTCTGCCGGCGGGTGAGCGGAAACCTCGCTTCCGGGACGAACGCCGGCGAAATCCGCTGGTGGTCCCTTCCGCGAACAAGGAGCTACACCATGTCGACGTTTCTGCTCGTACACGGGGCCTGGCACAGCGGGCAGTGCTGGGAGCGGGTGGTCCCGTTGCTGGCATCGGCCGGGCATCGGGTGGTCGCGCCGTCGCTGACCGGCTTCGGCGACAAGGCGCATCTGCTCGGCCCCGAGATAGGGCTGGACACGCACGTCGACGACATCGTCAGGCTGATCACCGAGGAGGATCTCACCGACGTGATCCTGGTGGGCCACAGCTACGCCGGGCTGGTCATCTCGTCCGCCGCCAACCGGATCCCGGATCGGATCGCCCATCTGGTCTATCTCGACGCGATGGTCCCGGAGGACGGCGAGACCGCGCTCGATGTGCACCCCGTGACCCAGGCCCTCATCGACCGTGCCGCGGAGTCCGAGGTCGGCTGGCGGATCCCGCCGATGCCCGAGTTGCCGCCGCCCTTCGGCCTGTTCGGGGTCACCGACCCGGCCGACGCGGCCTGGCTGCGGACGATGTTGTCGGATCAGCCGGTGCTCTGCTTCCGGCAACCGGTCCGGCTGGACAACCCGGCCGTGCAGACCATTCCGCGGACGCACATCCACTGCGTCGCCGCCGTACCGGAGGGCATCGAGCGGCGGCCCGTCCCGGCGATACAGCCCAACGGCAGCCCGGCACAGGTGTGGGAACTGGAGACGGGCCACGACTGCATGATCACGATGCCGGCCGAGCTCTCCGAACTGCTGCTCAAGCTCGGCTGACCCGCCCACTCGAGCCGCGCGGGCCCTTGCCCGGACGCGCCACTGATCCTGGGCCTGTGGTCACTCACCATGCGCTTGACGTGCGGCCTGCTCGGTGACGCGCTCGATGGCCTGGACGGCGACATCGGGCTGGTCGACGTAGATGTAGTGGCCGCTGTTCTTGGCCGTGCTCAGCTTGCTGCCGCTGGACAGCGCGAGCCACTTGCGCTGACCCGCGGCCCACGCCTGCTCCAGGCGCGGCCCGTACTTGGGGACGGCCGCGAGGTACGGCTTGCCGTGCTGGATCACCTCCACCGGGATGTTCCCGGCGGAACGGACCTCGCCGTCGGTGATGACGAGCTTCTCCGGGTTCTCGCCCTTGAACATCGCGAGGTTCTGTGCGCGCAGCTCGGCGGCCGGGCCGGTGGCGGACTCGGGGATCGCCTTCGTGATGTCGTCCATCATGGTGGGCGGGGTGGCGTCCATGAGAACCAGCCCCTTGACCCTGTCCTGGTGGTCGGGGGCGTACCTGGCGGCGATCAGCCCGCCCAGCGAGTGCCCGGCGAGGACGACCGGGCTGTCACCGGCGACGCGGTCGAGCACCCCGGTCAGGATCTTCCCGGTGCTGGAGAAGCTCTGCGGGCCGTCCGGCTGGTCGCTCGCGCCCGCGCCGAGCCGCTCGTAGGAACAGACCCGGTTCTGCTTGCTCAGCGTCTTCTGGATGGCGGCCAGCTTGTCCAGCCCGTCGCCGGCCCCGTGCAGCAGGATGATGACCGGCTTGCCCTTCTCCGGGGTGCCCGAACAGGACACGTTCACCGACCGGCCCGCGACATCGATCTTCTCGGTCCCGGAGATCGGGGCGGCATCGGCCGTCCGCGTGGCGGGGGCGAGGGGGTCCCAGTTCTCCAGCGAGTCGCCGTCGCAGCCGGCGACCCCCGCGCCGAGCACGGTGCAGCACAGCGCGGCCACAACGGGTGTCTTGATCTTGCGGAGCATGAGGTCCTCCAGTGAGCGAGTCGACGCCGGGGTGATGCGCACGGCGGTGTGGCGGGGTAGCGAACGGTGCGCCGTGGCTGCGATGTAACGCTACGGATCGGGCGGTCCGTGATCGTCCCCGCACGGTGGACATTCGCCGGTAGCTCGTGCGGGGGACAACCGCGGTCCGCCGGGGAGGGCCGCGATCGCCCTTCGGGCCGGGCGCACACAGGGTGCGTTACTCCTGTGACGCGACATGTTGGGTGTGACTTTTCCTCGCCCCCTATATATGGTGGTGGCTGCAGCTGGTTCGTCCGTCCGTCCAGGGCGGCCGAGGCAAGAGGGAACCCGGTGGAAGTCCGGGACTGCCCCGCAGCGGTGAGTGGGAACGACCGTTGTCACACGCACTGGATCCGGCCTACCGGCGGATCTGGGAAGCGACAACCAGTAGGCAATGCGGCAACCTGGCCGCGCCGCCCACGAGTCCGAAGACCTGCCAGCGCGCCGCGCACCGCGTGAACGGGTGTGCGGCTGGTCGGAGGCCGCGCGGGACGGCCGATGGCTCTGGCGCGCCGCTTTCGCGTGCTCGCCGGCATGCCTCCTGCGCGCTGCCTCGGGCCTTGGGGACCGAGCGCGAGGAGAGAGCTGTGACGGTCACAGGGGTGTCACCGGACGGGGTGTCGTCGGTGGACGCCGAGCGGCAGGGGTCCATGCCGCGACGAGCGCAGATGCACGTACGCAAGCGCAACGGGGCGAGCGAGCCGGTCGACGTCAACAAGATCGTCCGAGCGGTGGAGCGCTGGGCGGACGATCTCACCGACGTCGATCCGCTCCGCGTGGCGACCAAGACGATCAGCGGCCTGTACGACGGGGCCACCACCGCCGAGCTGGATCGGCTGTCGATCCAGACCGCGGCGGAGATGATCGGCGAGGAGCCGCAGTACTCGCGGCTGGCCGCCAGGCTGCTGGCCGGGTACATCGACAAGGAGGTCCGCGGCCAGGGAGTGGCCTCCTTCAGCCAGGCGATCCGGCTGGGACACGCGCAGGGGCTGATCGGCGACGCCACGGCCGACTTCGTGGCCGCGAACGCCCGCAAGCTCGACGACGCGATCGACCCCAGGGGCGACCTCCGGTTCGAGTACTTCGGCCTGCGCACGGTGTACGACCGTTACCTGCTGCGCCATCCCTCCACCCGGCTGGTGCTGGAGACCCCGCAGTACTGGCTGCTGCGCGTGGCGTGCGGCCTCGCGACCACACCGGCCGAGGCGATCGGGTTCTACCGGCTGATGTCGTCGCTGGCCTACCTGCCCAGCTCGCCGACGCTGTTCAACTCCGGGACCCGGCACACCCAGATGTCCTCCTGCTACCTGGTCGACTCCCCCCGCGACGAACTGGGCTCGATCTACGAGCGGTACGCGCAGGTGGCGCACCTGTCGAAGTTCGCCGGAGGGATCGGTATCTCCTGGTCACGGGTGCGTTCGCGGGGTGCGCTCATCCGGGGCACCAACGGGCACTCCAACGGCATCGTGCCGTGGCTGCGCACCCTCGACGCGTCGGTGGCCGCCGTCAACCAGGGCGGCCGCCGCAAGGGCGCGGCCTGCGTCTACCTGGAGACCTGGCACCCCGACATCGAGGAGTTCCTCGAACTGCGCGACAACACCGGTGAGGACGCCCGCCGCACCCACAACCTCAACCTCGCCAACTGGATCCCGGACGAGTTCATGCGCCGGGTCGAAGCCGACGCGATGTGGTCGCTGTTCGACCCGGACGAGGTCCCGGAGCTGCCAGACCTGTGGGGAGAGGACTTCGACGCCGCCTACCGCGCGGCCGAGGCCGCCGGCCGGTACGTCCGTCAGGTCAAGGCCAGGGACCTGTACGGCAAGATGATGCGCACGCTGGCCCAGACCGGCAACGGCTGGATGGCCTTCAAAGACGCGTCCAACCGGCTGTGCAACCAGACCGCCGAGCCCGGCAACGTGGTGCACCTGTCCAACCTGTGCACGGAGATCCTCGAGGTGTCCAGCGACACGGAGACCGCCGTGTGCAACCTCGGCTCGGTCAACCTCGCCGCGCATCTGGCCGGGGACGGGATGGACTGGGAGCGGTTGCGCGCCACCGTGCGCACCGCGGTCACCTTCCTCGACCGCGTCATCGACATCAACTACTACCCGAGCCCGCAGGCAGCGGCGAGCAACCCCCGCTGGCGCCCCGTCGGCCTCGGCGTGATGGGCCTCCAGGACGTCTTCTTCGCGCTTCGGATGCCGTTCGACTCTCCCCAGGCGAAGGACCTGTCCACCCGCATCGCCGAAGAGATCTATCTGACGGCGTTGGAGACCTCGGCCGACCTGGCCGCGAAGGCGGGTCCTCATCCGGCCTTCCAGCAGACCTGGGCCGCCCGCGGGCTCCTGCAGCCCGACCTGTGGAAGGTCACCGGCGCTCAGGACGAGCGCTGGACGGCGCTTCGCGAGCGGATCGCCGAGCACGGGCTGCGCAACTCGCTGC
Source organism: Microbispora sp. GKU 823 (assembly GCF_002027145.1). Taxonomy (NCBI): domain Bacteria; kingdom Bacillati; phylum Actinomycetota; class Actinomycetes; order Streptosporangiales; family Streptosporangiaceae; genus Microbispora; species Microbispora sp. GKU 823. Next base: position 14,548 of record NZ_MWJN01000144.1, read on the forward strand.
TCATCGCGATCGCGCCCACCGCGACCATCGCGTCCATCGCCGGGTGCTACGAGTGCATCGAGCCGCAGGTGTCCAACCTCTTCAAGCGCGAGACCCTCAGCGGCGAGTTCCTCCAGATCAACAGCGCGCTCGTGGCGGAGCTGAAGGCGCGCGGCCTGTGGAACGAGGAGATCAGGACCGCCATCAAGCGGGCCGACGGCTCGGTTCAGGGGATCGAGGCACTCCCCGCGGAGCTGCGTGAGCTGTTCCGCACGGCCTGGGAGCTGCCGCAGCGAGCGCTCATCGACATGGCCGCCGCGCGCGCGCCGTACATCGACCAGAGCCAGTCGCTCAACCTGTTCATGAGCGCGCCGACCATCGACAAGCTCTCCTCGATGTACCTGTACGCCTGGAAGAGCGGCCTGAAGACCACCTACTACCTGCGGTCGCGTCCCGCTACGCGGATCCAGCAGGCGACGGTGTCCCTGGCGTCGCAGAAGGCGCAGCCGGAGGAGCGAACGGTCTCCGAGAAGGCGGCGATGACCGCCGAGGCGCTCGCCTGCTCGCTGGAGAACCCGGAGTCGTGCGAAGCGTGCCAATGAGCACGCCCCCCGGAAACATCACTCGAAAGGCGAGAGCCATGACCACCGACCCCGAGACTTCGATGCTGCTCGACCCGGGAATGAGCCTCACCCTGAGGCCGATGCGCTACCCGCGCTTCTTCGACCGCTATCGGGACGCGATCAAGAACACCTGGACGGTGGAGGAGGTGGACCTGCACTCCGACCTCAAGGACCTGGACCGGCTCTCCCCCGCTGAGCGGCACCTGGTCAGCCGCCTGGTCGCCTTCTTCGCCACCGGCGACACGATCGTGGCCAACAACCTGGTGCTCAACCTCTACCAGCACGTCAACGCCCCCGAGGCCCGCCTCTACCTGTCCCGGCAGCTGTTCGAGGAGGCCGTCCACGTCCAGTTCTACCTGAACCTGCTGGACACGTACGTACCCGACGAGGACGAGCGGTTCGCGGCGTTCGCGGCGGTCGAGAACATCCCGTCCATCCGGCGCAAGGCCGACTTCTGCTTCCGCTGGATCGACTCGATCTTCGAGCTGCGCGAACTGCGTACCCGGGAGGACCGGCGGGCCTTCCTGCTCAACCTGATCTGCTTCGCCGCGTGCATCGAGGGTCTGTTCTTCTACGGGGCCTTCGCCTACGTGTACTTCCTGCGCTCGCGCGGCCTGCTCAACGGTCTCGCCTCGGGCACCAACTGGGTGTTCCGCGACGAGTCCATGCACATGGCCTTCGCCTTCGACGTGGTGGAGACGGTCCGGCAGGAGGAGCCGGGGCTGTTCGACGAGGAGATGGCGAACCAGGTCCGCGAGATGCTCGCCGAGGCGGTGGAGTGCGAGGTCCAGTTCGCGGAGGACCTGCTCGGCGGCGGAGTGCCCGGCATGTCGATCGCCGACATGCGGGCCTACCTGGAGCACGTCGCCGATCGCCGGCTGGCCCAGCTGGACATCCCACCGCTGTACGGGGCGAAGAACCCGTTCGCCTTCATGGAGTTGCAGGACGTCCAGGAGCTCTCGAACTTCTTCGAGCGGCGGGTGTCGGCGTATCAGGTGGGCGTGACCGGCACGGTCAGCTTCGACGCCGACTTCTGATCCCGGCTCGCGAGAAGATCGGCAGGGTGAGGACCACGCGCGGGGGATGTCGTCGCCGACGACCTGGTGGTAGGTGCCGCCCATGCTCTCCACGAGTGCGCGCTGGCGCGCCAGCAGCGCCGGGTCGCCTCCGGCGAGCCCGTCCGCCCGGGTGACGTGGACGGCCAGCAGATCGGCGCCCTTCGTGCGGGCGGCGATGCGGGCGGCGCGCCTGATGAGGGTGTCGCCCTCCGGCCCGCCGGTCAGCGCGACGACGACGTTGGTGTGCGCCAGCTCGTCGACCAGGACGATCTTCGGTGCGCGGGCGATGACCGCCTCGACGTCCAGCTCGGTGAAGGTCGCACCCCTGTAGACGACATGCCGCCGTGGGAGGACCTCAATACCCTCCATGAGTTCGGCGGTGCGGGGGCGGTCGTGGGTCTCGACGATGCCCACGACCACGTCCTTCCCTCGTTCCAGCGCTCTGTGACCTTCGCTGAGCATCGCGTAGGTCTTGCCGACCCCGGGTGCCGCGCCGAGGTAGATCCGCAGCCGCCCGCGCGCCATCTACCTCACCCCTTCAGCCTGTCCAGATCCAGGTTGAGCTCCAGCACGTTCACGCCGGGCTCGCCCATGAAGCCGAGCGCCCTGCCGGTGGTGTGCCGCTCGATGAGGGCCCGCACCGCGTCCAGGCCGAGGCCGCGCTCCCTGGCGACCCGGGGGGCCTGCAGTTCGGCGTACGCGACGGAGATGTGCGGGTCGAGGCCGCTGCCGCTCGCGGTGACCGCGTCGGCGGGCACCGGCACGTCCGTCACGTTTCCCCGGACAGGGACGGTGCGGCCGGCCGCGTAGTCCTGTCCGGGCTTGCCGCATTCGACCTTCACGCCTTGGTAGACCGGGATGAACGGCGTGGTCGGGCAGGCCTGGTTGACGCTGACCACTCGGGTGGGGGTGCCGACGGCGGGGAAGACCTTGAGCACCGCGCCGACTCCGTCCGCCGTGCAGTACGGCCTGGCTCCGCTGACGCC
>NZ_MWJN01000145.1:0-17119 GCF_002027145.1 Microbispora sp. GKU 823
AGAGGCGGCAGCAGCGCGAAGGCGGCGGCCACCGTGGCCGCCACGGCCACGACCACGGCGGCGATCGCGGCCCTGACCCGCCTGCGCCGGCCGCCGCCCGGCACGGTGACCGGCCCGGACGCCCCGGACACTCCAGGCGGCGCGGCCGGCGCGACCGGTGCGGCCTGCGGGTCGTGGCGCGGGCGCACGAGGCGGTCGAGGATCTCCCGCGCGGTCGGCCGCAGGCCCGGGTCCTTGGCGAGGCAGGCCGCGAGCAGGTCGCGCAGCGGCGCCTCGATCCCCTCCAGGTCGGGCTCGTGGTTGAGGATCCTGTTGATGATGGCGGGGATGGCGTCGGCGCCGAACGGCGGGCGCCGGTGGCGGCGAACGCGATCGTGGACGCCCAGGCGAACACGTCGAGCGCGAAGCCGAGCTCACCGGCCGAGAGCAGCTCGGGCGCCATGTAGGCGGGGGTCCCCACGACCTGGCTGGTCATCGTGCTCGTGGTGGCGAGGGCGCGGGCGATCCCGAAGTCGATGACGCGCGGCCCGTCCGAGCCGATCAGCACGTTCTGCGGCTTGAAATCCCGGTGGAGGACCCCGGCGTCGTGCAGGGCGACCAGAGCGGTGGCCGTGGCGATGGCGAGCCGTTCGAGCGCACCGCCCGACAACGGGCCCCGTGTGGCCACCACCTGGTTCAGCGGAGGCCCCTGGACGTACTCGCTCACGATGTACGGCCGGCCGCCGTCCATGCCGGACTCCAGCACCTGGGCGGTGCAGAACCGGGCGACCCTGCGGGCGAGCTCCGCCTCGCGGGTGAAGTCGGCGCGGGCCGCGGCGTCCTGGCCGAGCCGCGCGTGGAAGAGCTTGACGGCGACGAGGTCGCCGGACTCCGCCTCGCCCAGGTAGACGACGCCCTGGCCGCCCTCGCCGATCCTGCCGGTGATGCGGTAGGAGCCCAGGCGTGCGGGATCGCTCGGCTCCAGCGGCTGCGGCATGACTCTCCGGTGGGTCGGGGGGCACGTACGGCACTCCCAGTATCCCGCCGAAGATCGCCCACAGCTCCCGGTTCAGCGAAGATCAGGCGAGCGGGCCCGCCGAGTGCCCATGCCGGAACGAGCCCGGTTTCCGCCTTTCGCCCAGACCTGGTGAGCTTCGCCGTCGACTGGGTAGGGCGGTGGCGAACGACGGCGAACGGGCGAACAAGGGGGAATCGCCATGGTCGTCAGCACTCGTCCAAGGCAGGACCGGTCCCAGAACGTCATCGTGCTCCGGCAGGCGCCATCGATGTCCCGTACGATCTCCGCGGCAGGGCTCGGCGCCGTCGGCGGGATGGTCACCGAGTACCTGTTCGATCCCGAGCTCGCCGGACCCGCCGTGCTCGGGTCCGCGACAAGGGCGTCCACCTGACGCACGAATTCAGAAACGCCGGCAGAGCCGTCGTCTGCGACGTCGCCAACCGGAGCCGGGGGGTCGTCAAGAGCATCCGCTACCGCGCCGGCGGACGGGACGTCGACGACGAGGTTCTCCACGAGCGTGTGCGCGCCGAACTGGGCCGTTACGTCCGCCACCCGCACGCGGTTGAAGTCCGCGTCGAGAGCGGCCGGGTGACCCTCACCGGTGACCTGCTCGAGAAGGAGAGCCGGCGGGCGTGCCGGGCGGTGGCGTCCATACCCGGCGTCAAGACGGTGAACGCGAACTGGACCACCCACCGCGATGCCACGGGAGTGCCCCGGTTGCAGGGAGAGGGCGGGCCGCGGGGACCGGTGCCCGAACTCCTCCAGCAGCGCTGGTCGCCGACCTCCAGGTTCCTCACCGGCCTGGCCGCCGCACTCGTCTGGTCGCTGTCCGGACGGCTGCCCCGGCCGCTCGGCTACCCGCTGCGCGCCGGCAGTGCCGTACTGGCGCTCCGCGCCGCGACGAACCTGCCGCTGAGGCGTCTCACCGGGATCGGAGCAGGGCGTCGCGCGATCGACATCCAGGACGCGATCACGGTGAACGCGCCACCCCAGGATGTCTGGCCGCTGCTGAGCGACTACAGCCTCTTCACCCGTTTGATGCCCGACGTGCTGGAGGTACGACGCTCCGCCGATGGCCTGCGCTCCCACTGGTCGGTCGCGGGGCCCGCCGGGGTGCCCATCCGTTTCGAGGCCGTGGAGACGATGCGGGAAGAGGGCCGGAGGATCGCCTGGAAGACCGTCGAAGGGCAACTGATCGCCCATACCGGCACGCTCGACCTGACCCCGGAGAACACCGGCCGGAGCCGTATCCGGGTCCAGCTCACCTACAACCCGGTGTTCGGCGCGGTCGGTCACGCGATGGCGGTGCTCTTCGGCGCCGATCCCGCACACAAGCTGCAGGAGGACCTGCTCCGACTGAAGTCGGTCGTCGAGGCGGGCAAATCACCGGTCGGCGCCGGCCCGCGCGCCTGAGCCCCGTGCCGACGGCCGCAGGTATCCCGTCACGTGGCCGATCATCTCGACAACCGCCGCACCGTTCGAGGGCCCCGTGGTCATGATGGGCTCAGATGTTGGGCGGGGCGGCGCTGATATCCGAGAGCGCCGAGGACGGATCTCCCTCCAGTGCCAGGTCACCGAGCGAGACGACGCCCACGGGTCGCCCCTCCTCGACCACTGGGATCCGGCGAATCGCCTTGTGGCGCATGAGGTTCAAAGCCTGGGTGGCGTCCTGGTCAGGGGTTACGGTGGCCAGGCCGGAACTGCTGCAGCACGCGCCCACGGGCGTTTCGGTGAGGTCGCGGGACTCTGCGACCGCGCGGACCACGATGTCCCGGTCGGTCACCACGCCGTAAAGCCGGTCATCTTCTGTGACCAGCACATCCCCGATGTTGTGCTCGCGCATGAGCATGGCCGCTCGCACGACGCTGGCATCTCTGGGGACGGTGACCGGAGCAGGGGTCATCACTTCGCGTACCAGCTGTGACATCTGCCGCCCTCCTGCTCATCGCCTGCCTGCGCATCGGCCGGGTGATGTCCATCATGGTGCCCACCGCCTCGCCGAGGCGTTGTTCGCCCTAACCGGTTCACAGATCGATCACGTCGTTCCAGACCTGGGTCGGCAACGGGCCCAACGCTCTGTGCTACGCCTACCCCACGCCCTCGCTTCGAACCCGTCACCCGGCCTGGCGGGGCGCGACGTTCTCCTGCCGCACGTCGCCTTCGGCGGCGCGGAAACGCTCTCCCATTCAGGCCCGCAGCCCGCGATCGGGCGACGGTCGACCGCCCGCGCCCTTTCACTCCCGTACAGCGAAGATCAAAGACGGGATGTGTTGGGAAATGTTGGGTCTTGACGGGCGGTCATACTACTGTAAAGGTTCTTTTCAGAGAGCGCTCTCACGTCTCCTCCACCCCCCAGAAGGACTGCCGTGAGACTCACCGTGCTGACCGGCGCGGCGGTGTTCGCCGCCGTGCTCGCCTTCCCCTCCGTGTCCGCGCACGCCGCCCCCTCCCCCGTCCCCCCGTCTGATCCCGGCGGCACCGCGGCGACGATGCAGCAGGCGTTGCAGCGCGACCTGCGCCTGACCCCCGAGCAGGCGCGGGTCCGCCAGACGCACGAAGCCGCGGCGGCGGCCGTCGAACGGCGGGTCCGCGCCGAACTCGGCGACCGCTTCGCCGGCGCCTGGTACGACCCCGCGCAGCAGCGCCTGGCCGCCGGCGTCCTGGACGCGGGCGATGCCGAGCGCGTGCGCCAGGCGGGCGCCGTGCCCGTCTCCGTGAAGCGCAGCGACAGGCAACTGAACGCCGTCAAGGCCGCGCTCGACCGCGCCGCCGGCGCCGCGGGCACCGGCGTCTACGGCTGGTACGTCGACCCGGCCGCCAACGCGGTCGTCGTGTCGGCCGCCGACCAGGCCACGGCGGCGGGATTCGTGCAGGCCGCGTCCGCCGACGCCGCGGCGACGCGGATCTCCGTCGCCCAGGCCCCCCGCCTCGTCTACGACATCCGGGGCGGCGACCAGTACGTCATCAACGGCAACGTGCTGTGCTCCGTCGGGTTCTCGGTGAACAACGGCGGCTTCGTCACCGCCGGGCACTGCGGGCGCGCCGGCAATCCGACGCTGGGATACAACAACGTCGCCCAGGGCACCTTCGCCGCCTCGTCGTTCCCCGACAACGACTACGCCTGGGTGCGCACCAACGGCGACTGGACGCCGCGCCCCTGGGTCAGCAACTACGGCGGCGGCACCGTCTCGGTGGCCGGCTCCCAGGAGGCCCCCGTCGGGGCGTCGATCTGCCGCTCCGGGCGCACCACCGGCTGGCGCTGCGGGGTCGTCCAGGCCAAGAACGTGACCGTGAACTACTCGGGCTCGCTGGTCTACGGGCTCACCCAGACCAGCGCGTGCGCGGAGGGTGGCGACTCGGGCGGCGCCTACATGTCCGGCGACCAGGCGCAGGGTGTCACCTCCGGCGCCGCGGGGAACTGCTCGACCGGCGGCACCACCTTCTTCCAGCCGGTCAACGAGATCCTCGGCGCGTACGGCCTGAGCCTGACCACCACGGGCGGCGACACGAGCGCGCTGATCAGCAGCCTCAACAACAAGTGCATCGACGTGCCGGGCGCCAACTTCAGCGACGGCGTGCCGCTGCAGATGTACACGTGCAACGGCACCAACGCGCAACGGTGGACGTTCACCGGCGGCACCCTGCGCACGCAGAACAACCTGTGCATGGACGTGGCCTGGGGGTCCAGGGACAACGGCGCCGTGATCCAGATCGCGACCTGCAGCGGCAATCCCGCTCAGCAGTTCGTGCTCAGCGCGGCCGGTGACCTGGTCAACCCGCAGTCCAACAAGTGCGTCGACATCGACGGCTGGAACCCGAACGACGGCGCCCGGCTGATCCAGTGGGAGTGCCACGGCGGCGCCAACCAGAAGTGGCGGCGGGGCTGATGCCGGTGATCCAGCTTCGCCGGATTCTCGCCGCCGCGACCGCCCTCCTGCTCACGGCGGCCTGCCTGATCCTCACCGCGCCCGCCGCGTCCGCCGCCGTCTGGCAGCCGAAGACGCCGCCCCTGTTCACGCCCTGGACCGCCCAGGTGTCCCCCGCCAACGCCCTGCCCGACTATCCGCGTCCCCAGCTCGTCCGGCCCGAATGGCTCAACCTCAACGGCGTGTGGGAGTTCGCCGGCGCGTCCACCCTCGACTCGCCCCCGATCGGCCGGACGCTCGCGGAGGGCGTGCTCGTGCCGTACCCGATCGAGTCCGCCCTGTCGGGGATCAAGCGCCATGAGGACAGCATGTTCTACCGGCGCGCCTTCACCGTCCCGTCCGGCTGGACCGGGCGCCGGGTGATGCTCAACTTCGGGGCGGTCACCTGGGAGACCCGGGTGTGGGTGAACGGCACCCAGGTCGGCCGGCACACCGGCGGCTACGACGCCTTCTCCTTCGACATCACCTCCGCCCTGCGATCCGGGGACAACGAGCTGATCGTCGGGGTGTCCTCGCCGATCGACGGCAGCGCGTTCCCCATCGGCAAGCAGCGCCGCAACCCGAGCGGCATCTGGTACACCGCGTCGTCGGGCATCTGGCAGACGGTGTGGCTCGAACCGGTGAACGCCGCGCACGTCACCCGGCTCGACACCACCCCGGACGTGTCCGCAGGGGTCCTGGACCTCGTCGTGCAGGGCACCGGCGACCAGGCCAGGGCCGAGGTGCTGAGCGGCGGAACGGTCGTCGGCTCGGCCACCGGCACGGTCGGCGCGCACATCCGCGTCCCCGTCCCGAACGCCCGCCTGTGGTCTCCGGACGACCCGTTCCTGTACGACCTGCGCGTCACGCTCACGGGGAACGGCGGCGGCGACGTCGTGACCGGCTACTTCGGCATGCGGTCGATCGGCAAGGCGGTCGTCGGCGGCGTGCTGCGCCCGGTGCTGAACGGGAAGTTCGTGTTCCAGCTCGGCACCCTCGACCAGGGCTACTGGCCGGACGGGATCTACACCGCGCCGACCGACGAGGCGCTGCGCTTCGACCTGGAGCGGCAGAAGGCCCTGGGCTTCACGATGGTCCGCAAGCACATCAAGGTCGAACCCGCCCGCTGGTACTACTGGGCCGACAAGCTGGGCCTGATGGTCTGGCAGGACATGCCCTCGCTCGACGCGGTGGACGACACGCCGGAGCGCAGCCACGCCAACTACGAGTCGGAGCTGCGCAGGATCGTCGAGCAGCTCAAGGGCATCACGTCGATCGTGATGTGGATCCCGTTCAACGAGGGCTGGGGCGAATACGACAACCAGCGCATCGTCGACCTGGTCCGATCCGTCGACTCGACCAGGCTGGTCGACCACGACTCCGGGTCGAACTGCTGCGTCTCCGACCCCGAGCCGACCAACGGCGACGTGATCGACGACCACTGGTATCAGGTCCCCGGCGAGACCGACACCCGGCTCCCCTCGGCCACCCGGATCGCCGTGCTCGGCGAGTTCGGCGGCCTCGGCAGGCGCGTCCAGGGCCACGAGTACCAGCCCGGCGCCGGGTTCGCGTACGGCGACCTGTACCCGGACGAAGGGTCGCTGACCAACCGCTACGTCGAGGTCACCAGGCAGGTGGAACGTCTCGTGCACTCCCGCGGGCTGTCCGCCTCGGTCTACACCGAGCCGTACGACGTGGAGAACGAGGTCAACGGGTTCTACACGTACGACCGCCGGGTGCTCAAGATGACCGAGTCGCGCGTACGGGAGGCCAACCGGCACCTGCTGGCGGTCGCGGCGGGCACGGACGTCCCCCGGGGCGAGCTGGTGTCGTTGCGGGTGACCACGCCCGGCTACACCGGCCGCTACCTGCGCCACCAGGACGGGCTCGCCCGCACCGACGTGATCGACGGAGCGAGCGCCGACCTGGCCAAGCAGGACGCGACGTTCTGGACGCGCCCGGGCCTGGCCGACTCCTCGTGCGTGTCGTTCGAGTCGCGCAACTTCCCGGGCGAGTATCTGCGCCACTCGGACTACCGGCTGCGCAAGGACCGCCAGGACGGCACGGCCCTGTTCGCGGCCGACGCCACGTTCTGCCCGCGCGAGGGGCCGGGCGGGACCAGGCTGGAGTCCTACAACCTGCGCGGCTACTACGTCCGCCACTACAACGAGCTCGTCTACGTCGCGAAACAGGGCGGCGCCAACCCCTGGGACGCCGCCGCGAGCTTCACCGCCGACACCACGTGGGCGGTGACCGTGCCCCTGTGGCGCAGCGGCGCCGACCTGCCGCTCGACCAGGCCCGATCGCTGCGGGTGACCACGCCGGGGTTCACCGACCGTTACCTGCGGCACCAGAACGGCCTGGCCCGCACCGACGTGGTCACCGCCGGGAGCGACGCCCTGCTGAAGTCCGACGCGACCTTCGTCGTACGGCGCGGCCTGGCCCAGCCGACCTGCTACTCGCTGGAGTCGCGCAACTATCCGGGCCGCTACCTGCGGCATTCCAACTTCCGGGTCCGCCTGGACGCCCCGGACGGCAGCGACCTGTTCCGCCGCGACGCCACCTTCTGCGCGCAGCCCGGCAGCACCGCCGGGAGCGTACGCCTGGCGTCGCTCAACGAACTGGGCGCGAGCGTCCGGCACTACGCCGAGGAGGTCTGGGTCGCCTCCAGCGGCGGCGCGCATCCCTACGACAACCCCGCCTCGTACGCCGAGGACGTGAGCTGGGCGGTCACCGCCGCCTGGGCTCCGTAACCGCGGAGGGGAGCCGTCGTGCGGAGGACCTCCGCACGACGGCTCCCCCGCGCCTCACCCCGCCACGGGGGTGTAGACGACCAGGTGCAGATCGGGGTGGTCGGCGGGCGCCAGCCGGTGGTGCTCGAAGCGCACCGTGCCCGCGACCGGATGCCTGAACACCCGCTCACGGGAGGTGAAGCCCTCGACGTGATGGCTCTGCCAGGCGTCGCGGAACGGCTCGCTGACCCGTAGCAGGCGCTGGATGACCGGCGAGCGGGCCAGGTCGCCGAGGCGCGGCCCGGCCTCGGCACGGAACTCCGCGAGGAACCGGCGGCTGGTGGTCTCCCAGTCGGGCAGCAGGTCGCGGACGTAAGGGTCGGTGAAGACCAGCCACAGCAGGTTGCGCTCGTCCGGTCCGGCCGTGGCCACGTTCGGATACAGCGTCGTGTAGGCGGCGTTCCACCCGCAGATCGTCCAGTCCGGGGCGATGGCGTAGGCCGGGAAGCCGGCGAGCGCGTCGAGGAGGCGCTGGACGTGAGCGGGCGCGGCGTGCGCGGACGGCTCGGCGGGCCGGCTGGGACTCGGGGCGTATCCGGCCAGGGAGAGGACATACGTGTGCTCGGCGGCGGTCAGGCGCAGGGTGCGGGCGAGAGCGTCCAGGACCTGGCGGGAGGGCTGGATGTCGCGGCCCTGCTCCAGCCAGGTGTACCAGGTGGCGCTGACCCCGGAGAGCGTGGCGACCTCCTCACGGCGCAGGCCGCCCCGGCGGCGGGGCCCGGCCGGGGGCAGGCCGACCGCGGTCGGGTCCAGACGTGTGCGCTTCGCCCGCAGGAAGCCGCCCAGTTCCGTCCGCCGCTGTGGTGCCGTTCCCATGGGGTCAGGGTAAGTGCTGGTAGCAGAAGTACTAGCAGCGCCGCTGTCTTCGCCCCGCCTCCATGCGCCGCGAGCATGGGGGCATGCCACAACTGAGATCCCGTACGGTCACCCACGGACGGAACATGGCCGGAGCGCGTGCCCTGATGCGCGCCTCCGGCGTGCCGAGCCGGGACATCGGCGTCAAACCGGTAGTCGCGGTGGCCAACAGCTTCACCGAGTTCGTCCCCGGCCACACGCACCTGCAGCCGGTGGGCCGCATCGTGTGCGAGGCCATCACCGGCGCGGGCGGCATCGCGCGGGAGTTCAACACCATCGCGGTCGACGACGGCATCGCGATGGGACACGCCGGGATGCTGTACTCGCTGCCGTCCCGGGACCTGATCGCCGACTCCATCGAGTACATGGTCCAGGCCCACTGCGCCGACGCCCTGGTGTGCGTCTCGAACTGCGACAAGATCACGCCGGGGATGCTGATGGCCGCGCTGCGGCTGAACATCCCCACCGTGTTCGTCTCCGGCGGCCCCATGGAGGGCGGGCGGGCGGTGCTGGCCGACGGCACGGTTCGCACGCGCCTGGAACTGGTCACCGCGATGTCCGAGGCGGTCAACCCGGCCGTGTCCGACGCGGACGTCGCCCGCATCGAAGAAGCGGCGTGCCCCACCTGCGGCTCGTGTGCGGGGATGTTCACCGCCAACTCGATGAACTGCCTGGTGGAGGCGCTCGGCCTGGCCCTGCCCGGCAACGGCTCGACCCTCGCCACCCACACCGCCCGCCGGAGGCTGTACGAGCAGGCCGGACGTACGGTCATGGAACTGACCGCGCGCTACTACGACAAGGACGACGCCTCCGTCCTGCCCCGGGCCATCGCCTCGCGGGCGGCCTTCGACAACGCCATGGCCCTGGATCTGGCCATGGGAGGCTCCACCAACACCGTTCTCCACCTGCTCGCCGCGGCCCACGAGGCCGAACTCGACTACACCCTGCGCGACATCGCCCGCTCGCGCATCGTGCCGTGCCTGTGCAAGGTCGCCCCCAACAGCCCCTACCTGATGGAGGACGTCCACCGGGCCGGCGGCGTGCCCGCCCTTCTGGGCGAGTTGCACCGCGCCGGGCTGCTCCACGAGAACGTGCACGCCGTCCACGCCGAATCGCTCACCCAGTGGCTGGCCACCTGGGACATCAGGGGCGCGGCACCCGCGCCCGAGGCCCTCGATCTCTTCCACGCCGCCCCCGGCGGCGTCCGCTCCGCCACCGCCTTCTCCCAGTCGGCGCGGTGGGAGTCCCTGGACACGGACGCCGCGGGCGGCTGCGTCCGCGACGCGGCCCACGCCTACACACCCGACGGCGGGCTGGCGGTCCTGCGCGGCAACCTCGCCCCCGACGGCGCCGTGGTCAAATCCGCCGGTGTCCCCGACGGCATGCGCGTCTTCACCGGCCGCGCGGTGGTGACCGAATCACAGGAGGAAGCCGCGGAAGCCGTCCTGTCCGGCAGAGTGACGCCGGGCAGCGTGCTGGTCATCCGCTACGAGGGCCCGCGCGGCGGCCCCGGGATGCAGGAGATGCTCTACCCCACCGCCTACCTCAAGGGCCGCGGCCTCGCCGACGTGTGCGCCGTGGTCACCGACGGCCGCTTCTCCGGCGGCAGTTCCGGCCTGGCGGTCGGCCATGTCTCACCCGAGGCCGCGGCGGGCGGTCCCCTCGCGCTGGTCGAGGACGGCGACGTGATCACCGTCGACGTCGCCGCACGCACCCTCCACGTCCGGGTGCCCGACGCGGACCTCGCCGCCCGCCGTGCCCGGCTGGAAGGCGACACCGGCTATCGGCCCCGCGACCGTGACCGGCACGTCTCCACGGCCCTGCGCGCCTACGCGGCACTGGCGCAGTCCGCCGACACCGGAGCGGTGCGACTGCTCGGGTGACCAGGCCCGTCAGCCGGTGCCGGCGCGCGTCCTCCGCGTACCCCCGCGCTACGGGGATCGTCCGCAGTGCTCCTGCCTTCAGGCCGGGGGTGCAGCGGACTTGCCCGCTTAGCGGGGCAGGGAAAGCCGATTCGCCGCCAAGGCGGACAGGGCGCCCCTGGGCGGGAAGTTCACGAGCAGGTGCACGTGGTGGGCCTCGCCGTTGAAGTCGGCCAGTTCGTACTCGAAGTTGGCGCAGACGTCACGCATGATCTGCTCCATGCGCTCCAGGTGCGTACCGGTGAATACCCGAGCCGGAACTTCGTCACGAGAACCAGGCGGGCGTGCAGGACGAAAACGCCGCGCCTGCTTGTTCTAACGCTCCTTACTCGCCGATCAACCGATGGTAAAACAATAGTGTGCAGCTCCGGTACAACGTCCGTCTCTATCCGACGCCGGGTCAGCGTCACGCCCTGGCCCGCGCGTTCGGGTGCGCTCGGGTGGTGTTCAACGACGCGCTGCGCGCACGGCAGGACGCGCGCGAGAACGGCTTGCCGTACATCTCGGACGGGGACCTGTCCAAGCGGGTCATCACGCAGGCAAAGAAGACCCCGCAACGCGTCTGGTTGGGCGAGGTCTCCGCCGTGGTGTTACAACAGGCACTCGCCGACCTGAACACTGCCTACCGGAACTTCTTCGCCTCGATCACCGGTAAGCGGAAGGGGCCGAAGGTGGCACCGCCCCGCTTTCGGTCCCGTAAAGACAACCGGCAGGCGGTCCGCTTCACGAAGAATGCCCGATTCTCGATCACGGCGGGTGGGAAGCTTCGGCTGCCGAAGATTGGAGATGTTCCGGTGCGTTGGTCCCGCTCCCTGCCCGCCGAACCGTCGTCGGTCACGGTGGTCAAGGACGCAGCCGACAGGTACTTCGCCTCGTTCCTCGTCGAGACCAGCGACGAGCCGCTGCCCGAGTCGGCGGCAGAGGTGGGAATCGACCTGGGCCTGTCCCACTTTGCCGTCACCTCCGATGGCCGGAGGGTGGACAACCCGCGTTTCCTCCGCCGGGCCGAGCGACGCCTGCGTAAGGCTCAACAGGATCTCAGCCGCAAGGTTAAGGGCAGCGCGAATCGGGCCAAGGCCAGGGCCAGGGTTGCCAGGGCGCATGCCCGAGTGGCCGACGCTCGGCGCGACTGGGCACACAAGCTCTCCACCGCGTTGATCCGCGAGAATCAAGCGGTGTACGTGGAGAACCTTGCCGTGTCCAGCCTCGGCCGCACCCGCTTGGCCAAGAGCGTGCATGACGCGGGCTGGTCTCAGTTCATTGGGATGCTGGAGTACAAGGCGGTCCGGTACGGCCGCCACTTCGCCAAGATCGACCGGTGGTTCCCCTCCTCCAAGCTCTGTGCTGACTGCGGGACCGTCACTGAGTCGATGCCGCTGAACGTCCGGTCGTGGGAGTGCCCATGCGGGGCGGCCCACGACCGGGACGTCAACGCGGCGAAGAACATCCTGGCCGCCGGACGGGCGGACAGGCTAAACGCCTGTGGAGCGCAGGTAAGACCGGGGCCTGCCCCGGCACAGCGCGAGGAAGCAGGAAGCCTCAGAGGTGCTGTGTGAAGCGGCACGGGCTGAATCCCCGGCCTTCAGGCCGGGGAGCGCGTCAAGGGGAGCTGCGGCCCTCCAGGCCCGCGATCGCGATCGTGCCGGAGGTGCCGCGCAGGCCGAAGCCGTAGCGGAAGCCCTCGCGGGCCTGCGGGGTGGCGAGCGTGCCGCCGATGTCCGCCGTACGCAGCGGACGCCACTGGCCGCCCGTGTAGGCGAAGGAGGTGATGGTGTCGCCGGACAGCACCAGCGCGAACCTGTCGCCCGGCTTCAGGCTCAGCGGGGCGTCGCCCGGCGTGGCCAGGAACCGGCCGCCGACCCGCACGTTGATGCCCGACTGCTTGCGGGTGTTGTTGTACCAGGCGGTCACATAGGTGCCCGCGTCCTTGACCCAGCCGACGAACACGCTGTCCTCCGGGCTGCCGGTCCCGGCGAACGTCCCGGCCGTGACCACGCTGACCGCGTCGGCCGACGAGAGCCCCGCCGGTCCGGCGGCCAGGCCGAAGAACGGCTGAGTGCCGCTGCCCGCGAACCGGCCGCCGCCGGCCGTGACCACCGGCAGTGCCTCGCCGCCCTCGGGTTTGTAGAGGGTGTAGCCCGCCGAGGTGTCGGTGCCGAAGTCGTCCTCCGCCTCCGTCTTGCCGTAGGCGTCCGGGTCGAGCCCCACGGTCACCTGGGCGTAGGGGCTCACGGCCCGCGCCGACCCGTCGTACTCGGCGACCGCCCGCACCGGGTGGGCGCCGGGGCGCGGCGCGGTTCCGGCGGGCGGCGCGACCCGCCAGCGCACGGTGAACTCGCCGCCCGGCCGCACCACCGGGGTGCGCGGACTGCCGACCGGCTCGGCCGACCAGCCCGGCGGCACGGCCAGCGACGCCGTGACCCGGGTGGCGGGCGTGCGTCCCCGGTTGGCGAAGGTGGTGGTCACCTCCGCGGGCACGCCCGCGTGCGCCTGCCCGGCGACGGCCACGTCCACCGTGGTGTCGCCCGCGGCGGGCGACCAGGCCTGCAGTTCGGTGACGCCGACGTACGCGCCGGGCGGGTTGCCGAACACCAGCCGGATCCTGGTCGTGGTCAGGGCCGGGAACGTGACGCGGTTCAGTGCCGCGCCGACGGGCCGTTCCGGCGTGCGGGTCTGGTCCGGCACCTCGCGCCAGGCCGCGCCGTCCCAGAACTCCAGCCGGTACGACGCCGGGGCCTTGACCCCGCCGCCGTCGTCGTAGGCGTAGAACCGCACGTCGCTCACCCGGGTCGGCACGCCGAAGTCCACGCCGAGATGGTCCTCGGCGTTCGGGGAGCGGTAGTTGGTCCACCGGTTGTGCGGGATGTCGTCGTAGAAGATCCGCCCGTCCACGGTGTCCCACACGTTGTCGATGCCGTTCGTGTACGACGCGAACGGCTTGGGGTAGCCGGTGCCGTACGGATTGGCGGCGTCGTCGCTCGGACGCGAGGACCGGCCGGGCGACGCGGCGGCCGGCACGCGGGCGGTCAGCTCGCCGACCGTGGCCCGGCGGGCGGCCGGCCTGCCGTCCACGTAGACGCGCATGCCCGCGCCCTGGCCATACCTGCTGCCGTCGCGGTCCCACAGGACCGTCACGTTGTGCCCGTGGTAGGGCACGTTCTCCAGCGCGAAGTAGTCCCACCCGGCCGGCACGAGCGGGTTCAGCACGACCCTGCCGTCCGGCTGCGGGCGCAGCCCGATCAGGCCGCTGATCACCAGGTCGTTGAAGGTCGAGTGGTTGTAGTGCTCGCTGTGACCCCGGGAGTCGTAGATCCAGCGCGGCTCGTCCGGATGGTGCGCCTCGGCGACGTACGGGTGCCCGTCCTTGTACTGCGTGAGCGCGTAACCGCGCAGCACGGCGTAGTAGTCGGCGGCGGTGATCACGTCCTGGTCGTAGTCGTCCAGCAGGTTGGCCATCGCGGTCAGCGTCGTCGAGGTCGAGTAGGGCCAGCTCGGCCCGTCCCAGCGGCAGCAGCCGCTCAGCGCGTCCCGCATGAACAGCGGGCTGCGCCGCTCCGCGGTGGTCGGCCCGTACGGCGCGGCGAACCCCTGCGGGTCGAGCAGTTGCGCCCACGCCTTCTCCGTGCCGGGCTTGGCCATGTCGAACGCCCACGGCACGAACCCGATCTGCTCGCGGGTGGACACCAGTTTCTGCTGCGGGTCCAGGTCGGCGCGGGCCTTGTGGTAGAAGAAGGACCGTTGCGGGTCCCATAGATAGCGGTGCAGCGCGTCCCGCAGCGACGCCGCCCGCTTCTCGAACTTCTCGGCCAGGGCCTTGTCGCCACCCATGTCCGCGATGGCCGCGATCGCCTTGGCGTCGCCGTACTGGTAGGCGTTCAGCGTCGGCCGGTAGCCCGCGCCGCCGTGGTAGGGATCGGCCGGGTCGGTCTCGTAGGAGGAGGCGGTGTACTCCATGGCGTCCCACACCGGCACCGACCAGTAGAGCCCGAGCTTCGCGTCGTACTGGCCGCCCCACTTGTCGTACTGCCGGACCAGGTCGGGCAGCAGTCCCTCGACGAAGGACGCGTCGCCGGTCACCAGGTAGCGCTGGTAGGCGGCGTCGGCCGCCCACCAGGAGTACTGGTGTGCCCAGTCGTCGGTGTCCTTGTTGACGTAGTCCTCCTTCGGCTTGGGGCCGGCGCCCGGTCCCTGCAGCCAGTAGGTGAGGTAGTCGTCGATCGGACGGGTGTCGCGCAGCCAGCGCCCCTCGTACACATGGTGACCCGCGGCGGCGACGATGCCGCCGAGCGGGGCGGAGTATCCGGGCGGATTGTGGAACTCGGTGACGACGTCGCCGGTCGCGGAGTCGGTGTAGCGGATGTGCCGCTTGTAGGTGCTCCAGCGGTAGTAGTAGACGTCCTGGATCTCCCGGTCGGGCACCTCCAGGAACGGGATGTTGGCCTTGTACCACTCCGGCTCGGCGTAGCCCGAGACGAGCGCGTCGTGGTCGAGGAAGGCGGTGCCCCTGCCGACCTCCGGGTACGCCGCGGGCGGCGTCTGGGCGTGGGCGCCTCGGCCGGGGCGGGGATCGAGGGTGGTCGGCGCGGCCAGCGCCGCGAGCGTCGCGAGCACCGCGACGGCGTGTCTCATGGTCACCTCGGGACGTTCTCTGCGTTTTCAGGGGGGTAGCGGAGGGTGACGGCAGGCGAAATCACTCAGATTCGATCGCACCTCATCAGGATGTGCGACCGAATCTGATCGATGTTGCACAGTCTTGACCACGTGTGGATGAAAGGCAATAGCCGTGCGATCACGGGTCAGCGCGAGAAGCGGCCGCGGGCGGCGAGTTCGATCGTGACCACGACGGCCGCCGACTCGGCGGCGAGCAGGGCGACGAGGACCGCGAGCTGTACGGCTCCCGCGTGCACGGGGTCGGAACCGGCCAGCATCATGCCGACGAACGCGCCGGGCAGCGTGACCAGGCCCACCGTACGGGTCTGGTCGAGCGCGGGCACGAGAGCCCGTGCGGCGGCCGGGCGGCAGATCTCCAGCGCCGCGTCCCGAGGGGAGAGCCCCAGCGCCAGCGCGGCCTCGACCTCCCCGCGCCGCTGCCGCAACTCGTCGAGCGCGCGGTGCCCGGCGAGGGAGGTCGCGGTGAGGCATCCGCCGAGCAGGATGCCGGTCACCGGGATCAGGGTGATCCCGCGTGTCGGCAGGACGCCCGTGACCAGCATCAGGGCCACCACCGGCGCCGTGCCCGCCGCGATCGGCACGGCGGCCCACCAACCGGCCCGCCCCCGCGTGATCCGCCGGCCGGCGGTGCCGCTCGCCACGCCGTACATGACGAGCAGGAACAGCACCACGGCGGGCAGCAGCCCGATCGCCCACCCGATGACGAGGGACACCAGGGCGAGCTGGACGGCGGCCCGCCCCGCGGCGGTCAGGACGGCCATGGCGTGGCCGGACCGGCCCAGGGCGGCGACGGCGGCCCCCGCCAGCGCGAGCAGCGCCATCACGACGCCGAGCATCGGGGGTCACCGGAAGCATCGTGTTCACAGCCCCGATCCTCCCCGCGCCCTCGCGCCCGGCGCGCCCCCGGGGGGGTCGTCCCTCGGGCGCGCGGCTGAGAAACTGCGGACATGAGCCACAGCCATGACGAGGACCCCGCGTGCGCGGCCGCCCACGGCGAAGCGCTGCCCGAGGAGGCGAGGCGGACGCTGGTCGCGGTGTTCGCGTCTCCGGTGGCGAATCACCTGCTGCGCTTCGGCGCGGAGCTGGGCTTCCGGCCGATCCTGCTGGAACCCGACCCGGACCGCGGGCTCGGCGGCCTCCCTGCGGGCTCGGTCCCGGTGGTGAGGGAGGTGGGCGACCACCTGGACGGCACGGCCGACGTGGTCGTCACCGACCACCACCGCGCGGAGATCGGGCCGATACTGCGTGACGTTCTCGGCAGCCCCGCGCGCTGGATCGGCGTCATGGGCAGTCCCCGCCACCCGGGCCCGCACGTGCGGGCGCTGACCGAGCTGGGCGTACCGCCCGAGGAGATCGCCCGCGTGCACCGCCCGATCGGGCTCAACATCGGCTCCCGTACGCCTCCGGAGATCGCGGTGGCCACGCTCGCCGGCCTGATCGCCGACAGGAACGGCAGGCCCGGCGGCTTCGCGCACTGACGCTCCGCCAACGCACCGACTCCCCACCACGCACAGGGGGCACCCCCGCGGGTGGCGGGGGTGCCCCTGCACGCTCCTCCTGGTCAGGAGCGCGTCATCACGGTTGCACCGGTCAGGAGGCGCTGCACGTCAGCGTCGGCGTCTCCGCGCTGCCGTTGGCGACGAACCCGAAGGTGGTGGTGCCGCCGGCGGCCAGCATGCCGTTCCAGGACTCGTTGCGCACGGAGACCGAGGCGCCGGAGCCGGACTTGACGCCGCCCCACAGCTGGGTGATGGACGGGGAGCCGGACCAGCTCCAGTTCACCGTCCAACCCCTGACCGCCGAGCTGCCGGCGCGGACCGTGACCTCGGACTGGAAGCCGCCGGGCCAGGAGTTGATCGTACGGATCGTCGCACTGCACCCGCCCGGCTCCGGCGAGTCCCCGGGCGGAGGGGCTGACCGGCGGGGTCGGGGCTCGGGCTGGACCGGGGGCGTCGGGGCTGGGGCTGGGGCCTGACC
>NZ_MWJN01000146.1:0-16893 GCF_002027145.1 Microbispora sp. GKU 823
CCCACGTCGCCGCCCCCGGCGGCGACCGGCACGCGGGCGGCCGCAGGCGGGGGCCGCCGCGCGGGAGACGGTGGCCGAGCTGCGCGGCGCCACCGGCCCCCGGCCTGCGCGAGGTCACCCTGCGGGTCGGCAGGGGCGAGGTCGTGGGCCTCGCCGGGCTGGCCGGCCAGGGCCAGCAGGAGGTGCTCGAACGCCTGTGGCGGCCCGTCCGGCGCGACACCACGGTGAAGGTGACGCGGGCGTACGTCCCGGGCGACCGGCAGCGCTCGGGCGTCCTGCCCCTGTGGAGCGTGGGCGACAACCTCATCGTGACCGCGCTGCGCGGCATCGCCCGCCGGGGGCTGCGCCGTCCGGCCGAGGAGCGCGCGGTCGTCGGCGACTGGGTGAAGCGCCTGGCCATCAGGGGCGGCGCGGAGGCCGGGATCACCGAGCTGAGCGGCGGCAACCAGCAGAAGGTCATCGTCGCCCGCGCGTTCGCCTCCCCCGCCGGGCTCGTGCTGCTCGACGACCCGTTCCGCGGCGTGGACGTGCACACCAAGACCGATCTGTACCGCCTCATCAGGGAGGAGGCGGCGAAGGGCCGGAGCATCGTCTGGTACTCCAGCGAGAACGCCGAGATGGCCCACTGCGACCGCGTCTACGTCTTCCGGGCCGGCCGGATCGTGGCCGAACTGACCGGCGAGGAGATCTCCGAGGAACGCATCATCGCCGTCTCCTTCAACGAGGACGGAGGAAACGACTGATGGCCCAGCTTCTCGCCCCGGCGCTGCCCGACCGCGCGCGGATGCGCCGTTCGGCCCCTGCCGCGGTCAGCGCCGTCGCCCTGATCGCGATGATCGGCGTCTGCTCGTCGCTCCAGCCGGGCGTGCTGACCGTGGAGGGCCTCACGCTGGTCCTGTCCGCGACCGTGCCGCTGGTGATCGCCGCGCAGGCCCAGATGACGCTCATGGCCGTCGGCGACATCGACCTCGGGATCGGCAACTTCGTCGGCCTGGTCACGGTGGTCTCCGCGACCCTGCTGGTGTCGTCCCCCCTCGTCGGCGCGCTCGTCCTGGCCGGGCTGGTCGCGGCGTACGCCGTGCTCGGCCTGCTCATCCACCTGCGCGAGGTGCCGGCGCTGATCGCGACCCTCGGCGCCTCGTTCGTCTGGCTCGGGCTCGGCCTGTTCCTGCTGCCGACACCGGGCGGCACGACGCCCGGGTGGCTGGCGTCGTTCGGCGCGTGGCAGCCCGCGGGCTTCCCGGCGCCGCTGCTGCCGATCCTGGTCGTCGCGCTGCTGGTCTACCTGCTCACCGCGCGCAGCGCCGCAGGCGTGCGGATGCGGGGGCTGGGCAGCAACCCGGTCGCGCTGCGGCGGGCCGGTCTGCGGCCGCTCACCTCCCGCGTCATCGCCTACGCGACGGCGGGCGCGCTCGGCGTGCTGTCCGGCCTCGTCCTGGCCTCCCAGACCGGCGGCGGAGACGTGTCGTCGGCCTCCAGCTACACGCTCATGACCGTGGCCGCGGTGATCCTCGGCGGCGGCTCCTTCTCCGGCGGCAACGCCGTGCCGTGGGGCACCGCGATCGGCGGGGTGACGCTGGGGCTGGTCAGCGTGGTTCTCAGCCTGCTCGACGTGCGGTCCGACATGCAGTCGGCCGTGCAAGGCGTGATCGTCCTGGCCGTGCTCGCCGGCCGCGTCGTCGTGGGGAAGGTGCTGCGATGAACATCCGCGTGACCGGTTCACGTCGCTGGAGCGGCCCCTGGATTTGGGGCTTCGCCGCCGCCGCGCTCGTGTGGCTGGTGATCCTGGCCATCTCGGGCCAGGGCGGCGGGCAGACCGTCTCCCTCGCTTTGTCGCTCGCGCCGTACCTCGTCATCGTCGGGCTCGGGCAGATGCTGGTCATCACCGCCGGCCCCGGCAACATCGACGTGTCGGTGGGATCGGTCATCTCGCTCGCCGGGTTCGTCTCGGTGGCGGCGGCCTCCGCGACCGGCTCGGCGGCCGTGGGGATCCTCGCGGGCATCGGCGTCGGCGTCCTCGTCGCGGCGGTCAGCGCCGTGGCCATCCTCGGCCTGTCCGTCCCCCCGATCATCGCCACCCTGGCCGCGGGGCTCGTCGCCTCGTCGATCACGCTGTCGATGGCCAACGGCTTCACCGCCGTGCCCGACCCCGGCCTGCGCTCGGCGCTCAACCTGCGCCCGGCCGGCGTGCCGCTCCTCGCGCTGGCGATCGCGGTGCTGACCGTGCTCGTCGTCGCGCTGCTGCGCCGTACGGTCTACGGCCGGTCGCTGATCGCGGTGGGCCAGAGTCGCCGGGCCGCAGAGCGGGCCGGCATCCCGGTCGCCCGGATCATCGGGTCGACGTACCTGCTGAGCGGCGCGCTGGCCGGGCTGACCGGCGCGCTGCTCGCCGCCTACATCGCGCCCTCGGCCGATCTCGGCACCCGCTACCTGCTCGACTCCGTGGCCGTCGTGGTCATCGGCGGCACGCTCATCTCCGGCGCCGCGCGGTCCCGGTGGGCGTGTGGGGCGCGGCCCTCTTCTTCATCCTGCTCGACGGACTGGTCAACCTCGTGGGCTGGAGCACCGCGGCGCAGAACCTGCTCAAGGGCGGCCTGGTGCTCTTCGTCCTCTTCCTCGCCGGCGGGGGCGACCGTACCGCATCTCTGTTCAGACGCGATCGCGCACCGCGACCGCCACCACCACTAGCACAGGAGACGACACTGATGGCTGACACCGACGGCCTGCTCGACGCCCGCGACTTCGGGACGTCCGCCGGGCCCGCGGCGAGCGGCTTCCACGTCAAGGGCGCGCACGGGCAGGACTGGGGCCTGCGCAACCGCCTGTCGCGCATCTTCCGGCCGGACACCGGGCGCACGGTCATGCTGGCGTTCGACCACGGCTACTTCGTCGGCCCGATGGCCGGCCTGGAGCGCCTCGACACCCGGATCGCCCCGCTCGTCCCGGACGCCGACGCGATCATGATGACCCGCGGCGCGCTGCGCACCAGCATCCCCGCGACCACCGACGCCGGCATCGTGCTGCGCGCCAGCGGCGGCCCGAGCATCCTGCGGGAGCTGTCCGACGAGCACATCGCGCTGGACATGGAGGACGCGCTGCGCCTCAACGCCGCGGCCGTGGCCATCCAGGTGTTCGTCGGCGGCGAGCACGAGTCGCGGTCGGTCGCCAACCTGGCCGCGCTCGTGGACGCCGGCCAGCGGCACGGCGTCGCCGTGCTCGGCGTCACCGCGGTCGGCAAGGACATGGTCCGCGACGCCCGCTACTTCCGCCTGGCCACCCGGATCAGCGCCGAGATGGGCGCCCACATCGTCAAGACGTACTACGTCGAGGAGGGCTTCGAGACCGTCACCGCGAGCTGCCCGGTGCCGATCATCGTCGCGGGCGGCAAGAAGCTGCCCGAGATCGACGCCCTGACGATGGCCTACCGGTCGATCCAGGAGGGCGCCGCCGGCGTCGACATGGGCCGCAACATCTTCCAGAGCGACAGCCCCGCCGGCATGCTCGCCGCGGTCCGCGCGGTCGTGCACGACGGGCTCAAGCCCGAGGAGGCGTACGAGATCTACAAGGAGAAGGCGGGCGGCTCCGCAGCCTAGTCCAGTTCTTCTCCGGCGCGGGTCCGCCGCCCGCGGACCCGCGCCCGTCACCCTCCGGGAGCCTCCCATGTCGCATCACGTCCCCTCCGGTGAGAACGACGCCGTCGACCTCGCCGTCATCGGAGCCGGTATCAACGGGCTCGCCATCGCCCGGGACGCCGCCGCCCGCGGCCTGCGCGTCGTCGTCGTCGACCGCGCCGACGTGGGCTCGGGCACGTCGAGCACCTCCAGCCGGCTGATCCACGGCGGCCTCAAGTACCTCGAGCGCTACGACTTCACGCTCGTGCACGAATCCATCCGGGAGCGGCACCTGCTGTTCCGCACCGCTCCCCACCTCATCCGCGACTACCCGATGCTGATCCCCTTCTACGAGGGGTACACCCGGCCGGGAGCGCTGATCCGGCTCGGCCTGCTGGCGTTCGACATGATGGCCCTGGGCCGGGGGCGCGGGCTCAGCCGGGGCGTGCCGCTCCGCACGGTGGCCCGCCGGTGGCCCACGCTGTCGCGCGAGGGCCTGCGCGGGGCGGCGCTGTTCCACGACGCGCAGGTGCCGTGGGCGGAGCGGCTCTGCGTCGAACTGCTCCTCGACGCCCGCCACCTGGGCGCGCGCGTCCTCACCTACACCTCCGTCACCGGCCTGATCGTCGAGGGCGACCGGGTCGCCGGCCTCCGCACGGAGGACGTACGGACCGGGGAGCGCGGGGAGATCCGGGCCGCCGTCACCGTCAACGCCGCCGGGCCGTGGATCGACCGGATCCTCGACGGGCAGATCGAGAGCCGGCGGCTCAACGGCGGCACCAAGGGCAGCCACGTCGTCCTCGACCCGTTCCCCGGAGCGCCCGACACCTGCATCTTCTTCGAGGCGGCGGCCGACGGGCGGCCCATCTTCGTCTTCCCCTGGCAGGGCCGTTACGTGCTCGGCAGCACCGACCTCACCTACGAGGGCGACCTGGACGAGGTCGTCGCCAGCGACGCCGAGATCGACTACCTGCTCGCCGAGACCAACCGGATCTTCCCCCAGGCGCGGTTGACGCCTGACGACGTGCTCTGGAGCGTCGCCGGGATCCGGCCCCTGCCGTACACGGCCGGGGTGTCGGACAACGCCAAGATCAGCCGTGGGCACACCGTGCTCAACCACGCGCCCGCCTACCATGGCCTGCTGACGGTCATCGGCGGCAAGCTCACGACCCACCGGGCGCTCGCGGAGGACGTGACCGACGAGGCGCTGCGCGTGCTCGGCAGGCGGCCCCGCGCGTGCGTCACCCGCACCCGGCCGTTCCCCGGCGCGGACACCTCGGACTGGCCGGAGTTCGTGCGCGACTTCCTGCGCGAGTCGCCGCTGGACGGCGCGTCCTCCCGCCGGCTGCTGCAGCTGTACGGCGTGCGCGCCCGCCGGGTGCTCGACCTCGCCGCCGGGGACCCCTCGCTCGCCGAGGTCGTCGACAAGGAGACCGGCGCCCTGGCCGCCGAGGTCGTCATGGCCGTACGCGAGGAGGGCGCGGTCACGCTGGCCGACGTCATGCTGCGGCGTATCCTTGTCGGGCTCAACGGCGACATGGGCCTTTCCAGCGCCGCGACCTGCGCGGACGTCGCCGTACGACACCTCGGCTGGGACGAGGGGCGGGCCCGCGCCGAGGTGGCCGCCTACGAGAACGAGCTGCGGCGCCACCGTCCCCGGGCGCTGGCCGCGGCGGCGAGCCGGGGCAACGACGGGAGGACGGCATGACGAACCTGGCCACGTGTTACATCGGGGTCGACGTCGGCCTGACCGCGTCGAAGGCCGCGGCGTTCGACACGGAGGGACGCGAGGTGGGCGTGGTGCACGCCCGCACCCCGCGGACCAGCGTGACCGCCCACCGGCACGATGTGGACATGACCGGGCTGGCCGACACCGTCGTGGCGCTGCTCGGCGACCTCGCGGGCAAGCTCGCGGCCGACGGCTACACGCCGGCCGGCATCGGCGTGGCCGCCCACGGCAACGGGCTCTATCCGGTCGACGCGTCGCTGCGGCCGGTCGGGCCGGCCATCGCGTCGTCGGACAGCCGGGCCCAGCACATCGTGGACGCGATCGAGCCGGAGGCGGCCCGCCGCCTGGCCGCCGAGACCGGCTCCATCCCGTGGGCGGCCCAGCCGTCGGTGCTCCTGCGCTGGCTGCACGACGCCGAGCCCGAGGCGTACGCCGCGACCCGGTGGGCGCTGTCGTGCAAGGACTGGGTGACCTCGCAGCTCACCGGCGTGCCCAGCGCCGACTACAGCGACGCGAGCGCGTTCGGCATGGTGGCGCTGGACACCCGTCAGTACACCCCGACGGCGCTCGAACTGGTGGGGCTTCCGGCCAGTGACCTCGACCGCTTCCCGCCGCTGCGCGAGTCCGGGCAGGTCGTGGCCGGGCTCAGCGCGCGGGTCGCGGAGCTGACCGGGCTGCCGGAGGGACTGCCGGTGATCGCGGGCTGCATGGACTGCGTGGCCGCCACGCTGGGCGCGGGCGGCCGGGCGCAGGGCGACGTGACGATCATCGTGGGCACCTGGGCCATCAACGGCGTCGTCGTCCCCGCCGCCACTCCCGCGCCTGAGGTCACGCTCAGCGCCCTGATGCCGGACTCGGGGACGATGCTCGCCATGGAGGTCGCCCCCACGTCGGCCGCCAACCTCGACTGGCTGAGCACCGCGTCGGTGCCGCACCGGGCGACCGCCGGGGTCCCGGCGGCGGATCTGCTGGCCGAGGCGGCGACGGTGGCGCCGGGCGCGGACGGGCTGCTGTTCCTGCCGTTCGTCAACGGCGCCCCCGAGCATCCGGCGGCCTCAGGGACCTTCCTCGGCGTCTCCGCCGTACATCGTCGCGGGCATCTCACCCGTGCGGTCATCGAGGGGGTCGCCCAGTATCACCGGGTGCAGCTCGACCGGGTCCTGGCCAGCGGTGCCGACGTGGGCGACCGCCCCTGGCGGCTGGCCGGGGGCGGCGCGCGGTCGGAGGTCTGGGCGCAGATCTTCGCCGACGTGCTCGGCCGCCCCGTCCGCCGTCAGCTCACCAGCGAACTCGGCGCACGCGGGGTCGCCTCGCTGCTGCCCGCCGCGCTCGGGCACAGCGACGTGCCGTGGTCGGTCAGCGACACCGACGACCTGTGCGTCCGCCCCGGTCCCGCCCGCGAGGCGTACGTCCGGCAGGCGGAGGTGTTCGACCGATGCCTGGCCGGGATGTCCGCCGCGTGGTCGGAGGTCGAGCGGTACCGCACAGCGGGGTTCGAACCGGCGCCCGCGTCGGACGGCCGCTGACAGGTTTTCGCCGACACCGTGCGGCGACACCGTGCGCCGACACCGTGCGCCGACACCGTGCGCCGACACCGTGCGCCGACACCGTGCGGCGGCACCGTGCGGCGGCACCGGTGCGGAGGTGCCGTCGCGGCCGGTGCCGTCGGGGGTGCCGTCGCGGGCGGCCGTCTCGCCGCCGCCCGCGACCCGCGCCGGTCAGAGCTTCGGCTTGGCCGCCTTGTACAGCCACGCGTCGAACAGATCGTCCAGGTTCTGGCCGGACAGCCGTTCCGCCAGGGCGATGAGGTCCTTGGTGGTGACGGTGGAGTGCCGGTTCTCCTTCGTCCACGTGCGCAGCAGCGTGAAGAACGTCTCGTCGCCGATCTTCTTGCGCAGCGCGTGCACGGTCATGGCGCCGCGGACGTAGATCGCGTTCCAGTCGAACATGCCGGTGCGGCCCGGGTCGCCGGTCTTGAGCTTCCAGAAGGCGCTGCCCGCCTTGTGCTTGTAGTGCTCGGCGAAGGTCTCTTCGGCGGAGGGTCCGCCGTGCTGCTCCTGGTACAGCCACTCGGCGTACGACGCGAAGCCCTCGTTCAGCCAGATGTCCTTCCAGCTGCGCAGGCCGACGCTGTCGCCGAACCACTGGTGGGCCAGTTCGTGCACGATCGTCGGCTCGTCCGACATGCCCGTGTCGTACACCGGCCTGCCCTGCGTCTCCAGCGCGTAGTAGACGCCGAGCCGGTCGGCGATGCCGCCGGTCGAGGAGAACGGGTAGTCGCCGAAGGTCTTCGACTCCCATCTGATCGCCTTGGCGGTGGTGCCGTGCAGGCGCTTGAACTCCTTGGCCAGGGACGGATCGTACGCCGTGATGTTGGGCATGCCGTCGACGACGCCCTGGGTGACCTTGAACTTCCCGATCGCGACCATGGCGAGGTAGGACGCCATGGGCCGGCGCATCTCCCACTTCGAGGTCCTGTAGCCGTCGCGCGGACCGGCCACGCCGGAGTTCCCCGGCTCGCCGTTGGCCAGGACCGTCAGCCCCTCGGGCACGGTGACCTCGAAGGTGTAGGTGGCCTTGTCCCGCGGGTTGTCGTTGACCGGGAACCAGCTACGCGCGCCGTCCGGCTCGGCCAGCACGACGGCGCCGTCCTTGGTATTGATCCAGCCGGTGACGCCGAGCGCCTTGTCCTTGATCGCCTTCGGCCGGCCGGCGTAGGACACCTCGACGGTGAACGTCTTCCCCGACGGCAGCCCGTGCCGGGGCGTGACGACGAGTTCCTGGCCCTTCCGGGCGTACGAGGCCCGCTCGCCGTTCACGAGCACCTTGCCGATCTTCGGCCCGGAGAAGTCGAGGTCGAACCGGGACAGGTTCTTCTTCGCCGTCGCCGTGATCGTCGTGGTGGCGCTGAGGTGCCGGGTCTTCGGCGTGAACCGCAGGCGGATCGTGTAGTGGCCGACGTCGTATCCGCCGTTGCCCGCGTGGGGGAAGTACGGGTCGCCGAGACCGGCCGAGCCGGGGACGTAGGCGCCGGAGCCCGTGCTCGCCTGGGCCGCCGGCACGGTCTGAAGGGGGACGGCCAAGGTGAGACCGGCGGCGACGAGCGCCGCCAAGGGGGATGATCTGCGCAGCATGATCCCTATCGTGGTGCATTGCTCCACGAAAATTGCAATTTATTACCTATACGGAGCGCCTCAGGGGCAGCGCTCCAGCACGCTCGCCATCTCCGCCAGGAAGCCGTCCACCTCGTGGATCGCGTAGCCGGGCCGGAACACGACGGTCGCGAACGTAGCCTTCCTGACCTGCTCCGGCGTCAACGGCTCGGCCGCCGTCCCGCGCAGCGTCGCCACCACCCGGTCGAGGAACGCGTCGACCTCCTCCTCGCGATAGCCCATCCCGAGCCGCCCGGGACGGAAGGCCACGCGCTCCACCCGGGCCGCCTGCGTCTCCAGCCAGGACGGCGTGCCCGGCTCCGGAGGGGGCGTGCCGGTCTTCTCCACACGGCCGGTGGCCTGCGCGGGAGCCGCTTGCGGACGCGTGCGCTCCTCGGCCCGCGTACGGCTGGCCGGTGCCGCCGGGGCCCGGGCGGCGACGGGCCGGGGCTCGTGGGCAACGGGCTCTGTGGTGACGGGCTCTGTGGTGACGGGTTCTTTGACAACGGAGTCCGAGGCGGCGGGCGGCGGCACGGCCGGTACGGCGGCGTCCCGACCGGCTCTGGCCTCGACCGCGACGATGAACGCGTCGAGCGCGAAGTCCACCGCCGTCTCGTTGTAGCCCCCGAGCTTGACGGCGAACTTCGCGTTCCTGATCTCGTCGGCGGTCACCGGCGGCCCGTCGAGCGGGCCGAGCCCGAGCGTCCGCTCGATCCTGCGCACGAAGTCGTCGACCTGTTCGGGGTCATAGCCCAGGCGCACCGCCATGACGCGGGGAAAGCGGTTCACACCACACCTCCCTGCCCGTTGCTGACGCCCGTCCATTTTGACGGGAGTCCCAACAGAAAGGCGAGACCCAAAGATCGCCCGATGTACGCACGCCGGGAGGAACATCCCGATAGGCTCGGAAAACTATGCGGATCGC
The DNA here is from genome assembly GCF_002027145.1 of Microbispora sp. GKU 823. Classification (NCBI taxonomy): domain Bacteria; kingdom Bacillati; phylum Actinomycetota; class Actinomycetes; order Streptosporangiales; family Streptosporangiaceae; genus Microbispora; species Microbispora sp. GKU 823. The sequence continues at coordinate 9,418 of NZ_MWJN01000146.1, forward strand.
CAGCCTCTCCTTCCGGTACGGACGGCGAGACCCCTGGGTCCTGTCCGACGCCGGCCTGGTCCTCGATCCGGGAGACGTGATCGAGGTCACCGGGCCCAACGGCACCGGCAAGTCGACCCTTCTGCGACTGGTCGCCGGGCTGCTCAGACCCGTACGCGGAAGCGTCCAGGACCGTCCCCGGGTCGTCGGGTACGCCCCCGAGCGGTTCCCCGCCGACCAGCCGTTCACCGTGGCGTCCTACCTGCGGCACATGGCGGCGGTCCGGAGGGTGAGCTCGGAGTCGATCGGCCGGTGGAGCGAGCGGCTCGGCATGGACCACCTGCTCGGGCAGCGCCTGCCCGATCTGTCCAAGGGCAGCGCGCACAAGGTGGGCCTCGCGCAGGCGCTGCTCGCCGAGCCGGGGCTGCTCGTGCTCGACGAGCCCTTCGCCGGTCTCGACGCCGCCACCCGCGCCGAACTCCCCAGGATCATCGGGGAGATCAGCGCGCGCGGCGGGATCGTGGTGGTGAGCGACCACCAGGGTGATCTGCGCGCCTTCCCCGGCCTGCGCCGCTGCGAGGTCCGCGACCGGGCCGTACGCGAACTCGATCCGGTCGAGGAGGCCGGTGAGACGGCCCTGACCGTGCTGGAGGTGGCGGTGGCCGCGTCGAGGGCGTCGGACCTGGCCGACCGCCTGCGTGCCGAGGGCTGCACGGTACACATCACGGGGCACACCACGGGGCACACCACGGGGCACATCACGGGCGGCGTCGCCCGGGAGGCCGCCGGATGACAGCCGTGATCGCGCTGGCGAGGTTCCGCCTCACCGGATATGTCGCCTCACACCGGGCACTGCAACCGCTGATCGCGCTGCTGGCGCTGCTGGCGGTCCTCTACGCCGGCGCCGTGCCCGCGGGTCAGGAGATCGGGGCCACCGCGGACTCGGCCGCCATGCTCGTGCCGGTGCTCGCCTGGGCCGCCCGCGGCCTGCTCGACACCGAGCCCGACGAGCAGCGCAGCGTCGCCCTGTCCGCGCTGGGGCCGAGGGAGCTGGTGAGCGGCCTCCTCGCGGCGTTCGCGTCGCTGCTCGCGCTGGCCGCGATCGCCGAGGCCGCGTTGCTCTTCCGCCTCGCGGCCTCCCCCACCCTCACCGTGCTCCTGACCGGGGTGTGGCTGCATCTGCTGTCCGCGGCGGCGGGGCTCGCGCTCGGGGCGCTGACGAGCCGCCCGATCCTGCCCTCCCCCGCGGTCTCCACGATCGCCCTGATCCTCGGCTACCTGTCGATGCTGATGATCAGCATGGCCGGGGCCCGCTGGCTCACCGTGCCGGTCATGGCCTGGATGCGGGACGCCCACCACGGTGTGCTGCTGTCCGGGCTGCCCCTGCTCACGGTGCAGTCCCTGCTGTGGCCCGCGATCGGCCTGGCGGCCTACGTGTGGCTGCGCCGCACGCGACCCTGACTCACTGCTGGGGCGCGGCGGCGAGCTGCCCGCACGCCCCGTCGATCTCGCGCCCCCGGGTGTCCCGTACGGTGACGGCGACGCCGTGGGACTCCAGGCGGCGTACGAACGCCCGCTCGTCCTCGGGCCGGGAGGCGGTCCACTTCGAGCCGGGCGTGGGGTTGAGCGGGATCAGGTTGACGTGCACGAGCTTGCCCTTGAGCAGGCGGCCGAGCAGGTCGGCCCGCCACTCCTGGTCGTTGATGTCCTTGATCAGCGCGTACTCGATGGACACGCGCCGCTTGGTCTTGGCCGCGTAGTTCCAGGCCGCGTCGAGCACCTCGGCGACCTTCCACCTGGTGTTGATCGGCACGAGCGTGTCCCTGAGCTCGTCGTCCGGCGCGTGCAGGGACACGGCGAGCGTCACCGGCAGGCCCTCGTCGGCGAGCTTGCCGATCGCCGGCACCAGGCCGACCGTCGAGACCGTGACGCCGCGCGCCGAGATGCCGAGGCCCTCCGGCGCGGGGTCGACCAGGCGGCGTACGGCGCCGATGACGGCCTTGTAGTTGGCCATCGGCTCGCCCATGCCCATGAAGACCACGTTGGTCACCCGGCCGGGACCGCCCGGGACCTCGCCGCGCGCCAGCGCCCGCGCACCCGCCACGACCTGCTCGACGATCTCGGCCGTGGACATGTTGCGGGTGAGCCCGGCCTGGCCGGTCGCGCAGAACGGGCAGTTCATGCCGCATCCGGCCTGGGAGGAGACGCACATGGTGACGCGGTCGGGGTAACGCATCAGGACCGACTCGACCAGCGAGCCGTCGAACAGCTTCCACAGCGTCTTGCGCGTCATGCCGCCGTCACAGGTGATCTCGCGTACGGACGTCAGCAGCGGGGGCATGAGCTGCTCGACCAGCCGCTCGCGCAGCGTGCCAGGCAGGTCGGTCATCTGCTCGGGAGAGCCGGTCAGCCGGGTGAAGTAGTGGCGGGAGAGCTGGTCGGCGCGGAACGGCTTCTCCCCCAGCTCCGCCACCGCGGCCCTGCGCTCCGCCATGGTCAGGTCGGCGAGGTGGCGCTGCGGCTTGGCCCGGCGGGGCGCCACGAAGGTCAGCTGCCCGGTCTTCGGCTGCTCGCTCACGCAAAACCCTTTCCATCATCCGCGGCCGTGGTCTTAACGACCGGCGCGCGCGGCTTTACATTCTGTCTGGCGGTCGAATCCCGGAGGCGTACGAGAGGTGAGGTGTGGACACCACTGTCGTGCTCACCAGCACCAACCCCTACGGGAGCCGCACACTGACGATCGAAGCCGACCGGACCTCCTCCGTAGCTTACCTTCGTGACGCGAAGGGGATCGTCCACGGAGCGGTCTGGCTGGCCAACCACGTCCCCGCGCCCGCCGAGGCCGATCCCGGCCGGGCCGGCGCCGGGCTGCCGCCGCTGATGCCCGAGGCGCACACCGCGCATCCCTCCGGCCGGCCGCCCCTGGACGCGGAGTCGCTGTCGGTGCTGTGGTTCGAGGAGGGCGACGGCGTCGCCCTGTACGAGAACGACACGCTCCTGGCGGTCATTCCGGCGTGGGCCGACATGGAGCGCGGCCTGCCCGGGTACGCGCGGGACGCCGTCGGGGAGTCGCCGTTCGCCTGGCCGCTGGGCGAGGCGCTGGAGGGCCTGTCCCCCCGGGTGGCCAAGGCCCGCGCGTACTGGCAGTGGCGGCAGGCGGAGGGCAGCTGGGCCACCTATCAGCAGTTCGTGCTGGGCCACCTCGACGGCAGGCTCGGGCCGCCCGGCCGTTACTGGGACGTCGGCGGCGACCGGTTCCCCCTGGTGGGCGTCAGCGAGCGCCCGCCCACGTTCACGCGGGACTACACGGTGCTGTCCACGGTCGGCATGAGCTGCCAGCGGATGCCCGCCGCGGAGATGTACGACACGGCGTGCCGGGTGGAACTCGCGCTGGCGACCAGGCAGGATCCGAGGATCGCCGCACGGCTGTTCGCCTGGCTCGGGCAGTATCCGTGGCGGTCGGTGACGTGGCTGGGGCACGGGCACACGGCCCGCTGGTTCCAGAACCCGGTCACGTTCCCGTTGGACGGCGGGCACCAGGGGGTGCTCATGCTGATGGACCCGCCCGGACTACCGGACATGTCAGGATTCGTGTTTGGCGGCGACGCCGTACGGTGGCTGTGGTTGCTCCCGCTCACCGAGTCCGAACTCCGCCTCGTGGCCGATCAGGGCCATCGGGCGATCAGCGAGCGACTGGCGATGACCAGCCGGATCTGAGGCGTGCCGAAACTCGGCGTGGTTGGTCAGGCGACCGGGACCAGGATCGTGAGCAGCAGCCACACGGGGACGAGCGTGAACAGCAGCGAGTCGAGGCGGTCCATGGCCCCGCCGTGTCCCGGCAGCAGCGTGCCCATGTCCTTGATGCCGATGTCGCGCTTGATCACCGACTCGACGAGGTCGCCGAGCGTCGCGCACACGACTCCGGCCAGGCCGACGACGGCGCCTTCCCAGTACTCGCCCTGCAGCAGGAAGTGGACCAGTAACGCGCCGCCCACGACGCAGGCGAGGGTGGACCCCGCGAAGCCCTCCCAGGTCTTCTTGGGGCTGATGAGCGGCGACATCCGGTGCCTGCCGAAGAAGATCCCGGCGAAGTATCCCCCGATGTCGCTGCACACGGTGACCGCGATGAAGACGATCACGCGGTCCGGCCCGTCCTCGGGAGCCAGCAGCAACGGCACGAACCCCGCGAGCAGCGCCGGGTAGACGGCGACGAACACCGCTGCGGTCGCGTCCTTGACGAAGCCTTCCGCGCCCTGGAACATGCGCCAGGCCAGCAGCACCATCACGGTCACGGCGAACGCGCCGACCAGGAACGTCGTGCCGCCCCAGTAGGGCCCGAGCGTCATGGCCGCCATGCCGGCGAGCAGGGGCGGCAGCGGCACCCGGATGCCGAACCCGCCGAACGCCTTGACGATCTCGTGGATCCCGACGCCGATGGCCACGAGGACGACGACGAGGAAGGCGACCTTGACAAAGTAGAGCGAGCCGATGACCACCGCGCCAAGCGCGACGCCGACGCCCACCGCGGCCGGGAGGTTGCGGCCGGTACGACCCGAGGGCTTCTTGGCGGCGTCACCGGACGTGCCGCCCGGGGCGCCGGTGTCCGCCGGATCCGCGAGGCCGTTCGGCGTGGCGGCGCGGCCGGCGCCGGAATCGGTGACGCCGTTCTGCACGGCGCCGGCGCCCGCGCCGGCGAGGCCGCTCGACGCGGAACGCCTGGCCGGCACCAGGACCGGCACCGGTGCGACCACCCGCCTCGGGACCGTGTCCGGCACCGGAGGGGCCCGCAGCGCCCCCCGCCGGGTTCCGGTCGCCTGCGGCAGCAGTTCCGTCCACAGCGTCCCACTCTCTATATACGCGTGATCCTTGTGCCGCCCCGCCCTTCGCGGTGCGGCACAAGGATCACGGTCGTGCCGTACAGCCCACGTGCGGGGCCGCGACGTCAGACCTCGAGCAGCTCGGCTTCCTTGTGCTTCAGCAGCTCGTCGATCTTCGCGACGTGCTTCTGGGTGAGGTCGTCGAGCTCCTTGACCGCACGATGGACCTCGTCCTCGCCGGCCTCGCCGTCCTTGACGAGCTTGTCGAGGATCTCCTTGGCGTGCCGGCGGATGTTCCGTACGGACACCCGGCCGTGCTCCGCCTTGTTGCGGGCGACCTTGATGTACTCCTTGCGGCGCTCCTCCGACAGCTCGGGGAACACCACGCGGATCACGGTGCCGTCGTTGCTCGGGTTGACGCCGAGGTCGCTGTCGCGGATGGCCCTCTCGACCGCGTTCAGCGAGCCCTTGTCGTACGGCTGCACGAGCACCATGCGCGCCTCGGGGACGTGGAACGACGCGAGCTGCTGGATCGGCGTCGGCGACCCGTAGTAGTCAACATTGATCTTGTTGAACATCGAGGGCGTCACACGGCCGGTGCGGATGCTCGCGAAGTCGTCCTTGGCGACCGTCACCGCCTTGTCCATCTTCTCCTCGGCCTCGAGGAGGGTTTCGTCGATCACTGCGGCTCCCTACTTCCCTGCCGGACTCACCAGCGTGCCGATCTTCTCACCACGGACCGCCCGGAGGATGTTGCCCTCGCCCATGAGATCGAAGACCACGATGGGCAGGCCGTTGTCCATGCACAGGCTGATCGCGGTGGCATCCATGACCCCGAGGCCCCGCGTCAGCACCTCACCGTAATCAAGCTGGTCGAACCGGACCGCGTCGGGGTTCTTGCGCGGGTCCGAGTCGTACACGCCGTCGACCTGGGTGCCCTTGAGCAACGCCTCGGCGCCGATCTCCAGCGCGCGCTGCGCCGCGCAGGTGTCGGTCGAGAAGAACGGCGAGCCGAGCCCGGCACCGAAGATGACCACGCGGCCCTTCTCCAGGTGACGGATCGCGCGGCGCGGCAGGAACGGCTCGGCCACCTGCTGCATCGTGATCGCGGTCTGCACGCGGGTGTCGATGCCGCGCTTCTCCAGGAAGTCCTGCAGGGCGAGACAGTTGATGACGGTCCCGAGCATGCCCATGTAGTCGGCCCGGGCGCGGTCCATGCCGCCCTGCGACAGGGCGCGCCGCGGAACATGTTGCCGCCGCCGACGACGACCGCCACCTGCACGCCCTCACGGACCGCTTCGGCGACCGAGTCCGCGAGCTGGGCGACGACGCGCGGGTCGATCCCGAGGGACTCACCGCCCGCGAACGCCTCACCCGACAGCTTCAGCATCACCCGCTTCCAGCGCAGCGGCCCGTCGTACGACGAAGCCGCCGGCGTGGCGGGTCTGGTGTTCTCCTGCACGGCGGCGGCCTCCTCGGATGTCAGCGCGGGTCGAAAAGCTCCTGGCAGTAAGCCTAAGCCTGGCCGACCTTGTAGCGGGTGAAGGCCAGGACCTTGACGCCGGCCTCGTCCGCGACCTTCGCGATCGTCTTCTTGTTGTCCTTCACGAACGCCTGCTCCAGCAGGGTGAAGTCCTTGTACCAGCCGTTGACCCGGCCGTCGACGATCTTCGGGATGGCGGCCTCGGGCTTGCCCTCCTCGCGGGTCATCTGCTCGAACAGCGACCGCTCCTTCTCGATGACCTCGGCGGGCACCTCGGCGGGGCTGAGGTACTTCGGCGCCATCGCGGCGGTGTGCTGGGCGATGTCCTTGGCGACCTCGGCGTTCGGCGTGTCGAGCTGCACGAGCACGCCCACGGCCGGCGGGAGCTGCGGGTCGGTCTTGTGCATGTAGGAGGTGATGAAGCCACCCTCCAGCAGCGCGAACCGGCGGATCTCGATCTTCTCGCCGAGCGCCGCGTTGGCCTCGTCGAGCAGCTCCTTGACGGTCTTGCCGCTGAGCTCGGACTCGAGCAGCGTCGGCACGTCGGCGGGCTTGGTCGCGACGATGTGCGCGACGATGTCGGCGGCGAGCTCCTGGAAGCGCTCGTTCTTGGCGACGAAGTCGGTCTCGCAGTTGAGCTCAAGCAGCGCCGCGAGGGAGTCGCCCTCGTGCTTGACGGCGACCAGGCCGTTCGACGCGGTGCGGGCCTCGCGCTTGCCGACGTCCTTGGCGCCCTTCAGACGCAGGATGTCGACGGCCTTGTCGAAGTCGCCCTCGGACTCCTCGAGCGCCTTCTTGCAGTCCATCATGCCGGCGGCGGTCAGCTCGCGAAGCCGCTTGACGTCGGCCATGTTTACGGAAGCCATTGTCCAATTTCCTCTTCGGGACCCGGATGCGAATCGTCTGGGGGGTGGGCGCCCGTGCCGGGCGCCCACCCGATGAAGCCCTCAGTGCGGCGGACGTCGCCCTACCGCACCGGAACCAGGTCGTTCCCTGGGAGATCCCCGCCGTCGCGGCCGGCCGGAGGCGTCGCGCCCGGCGGGAACCTGTGGTCGTTCGTCAGGCCTGCTCGCCCTGCGCGGGCTGCTCGTCGGCGGCCGGAGCCTCGGCGGTCTCGGGCGGCCGGAGCCTCGGCGGTCGTCGGCGGCCGGAGCCTCCGCGGCCGGGGCGGCCTCGGCGGCTCGCGCCCTCGAGAGC
>NZ_MWJN01000147.1:0-16809 GCF_002027145.1 Microbispora sp. GKU 823
CCGGCCGTACGGGTGCCCCGGGCCCGGCGCACCCCGGCGGCCGAGCCGGTGTTCCCGACGGCCGAGCGCGCGGGCGGCGCCTCCTCGGTGACCGTGCTGCACGTCGCCGGGCCGCGGTTCGGGCGCGGCCTCGCCGAGGCGGACGAGCCGCTCGACGCGGGCGAGCTGCAGGCGAGCGTGTGGGCCGACCTGACCCGGCTCGCCGACGCCGGGGTGCCCAGGCCCGATCTCCTGGTGGTGACCGGCGACCTCACCGAGTCGGGCAGCATCCGCGAGTGCGAGCAGGCGCTGGCGTTCCTCACCGGGCTGCGCGTGCTGCTGGGGCTGGAGCCCGGACGGCTGGTGGTCGTCCCCGGGCCGCGCGATGTCACCAAGGCGGCCTGCCGGGCCTACTTCGCGACCTGTGAGGCCGACGACGTGCGCCCGCAGCCGCCGTACTGGCCGAAGTGGCGGCACTTCTCCACGCTCTTCGGCGAGCTCTACCAGGGCCTCGACGGCCCGGCCTTCGACAGCGCCCAGCCGTGGACGCTGTTCGAGCTGCCCGAGCTGCGCACGGTCGTCGCCGGGATCAACTCCACGATCGCGATGAGCCACCGCGAGGAGGACGACTACGGCTTCGTCGGCGAGGCCCAGGCGGCGTGGTTCGCCGAGCGGCTGCGGCCGTTCGAGGGCTGGCTGCGGATCGGCGTCGTCGCCCATCCCCCGCGTCCCGGCCTGCGCGACGCCGCCACCCTGGAACGGCTGCTCGGATCCCGGCTCGACCTGCTCGTCCATGGGCGGGGCCCCCGTGGCGGCGGCCCGGAGGAGGTCTGGGATCTGGAGGGGCTGCCGTGCGTGCCCGCGCTCGCCCCGGGCCGTCACCAGATCCTCCAGGTCACGCCCGAGGGGCTGCGCCGGTGGACCCGCGACCGGCCGGAGCTGGGCGACCCCGAGTCCTGCCGTACCGCTGGCGCGGCTGGCGGCCGCAGACCCCCGCCGTGGCGGCTCCAGAGCCGCCGGCGCGGGAGCCGGAGGAGCCGGCGGGCCCGGCCGACCTGCTGCTCGACCGGATCGCCGAGGTCTGCGAGACCCGCTTCGAGCGAGCCAAGATCCGCCGCGTCGCCGGCGACCCGCCGCGCCTGCTCGTCACCCACCCCGAGGACGGGTTCGTCCGCCAGGTCCTGATCGGCGCGCACGCCGGGGAGCTGAACCAGGACCGGGTCGAGGCGTTCCTCGGTCACGTCCACGCGGCGGGGCTGGAGCACGCCGCCGAGCTGGTCTACCAGGGGCCGCAACCGTCCCGGACCTTACGCGACGACGCGCTGCGGCGCGGGCTGCGGCTGCGCAGCTTCACCGAGTTCCAGGGCCTGCTCGACCTGTCGTCGTACGTGGCCGGGCAGACGGCCAGGCTGCGCGGCGACCGCCGCTACCCGCCCGAGCTGTACGTGCCGCAGCGGTTCCGGGAGCTCGACCGGACCGGCGGCGAGGTGCGCGACGACCTGACCGACGAGCTGATGCGGCTGCTCGCGGCCGACCACGGGCGGTTCGTGCTCGTGCTCGGCGACTTCGGCCGGGGCAAGACGTTCTCGCTGCGCGAGGTGGCCAGGCGCATCCCCGCCGAGCTGCCGCACCTCACGCCGATCCTGATCGAGCTGCGCGCCCTCGACAAGGCGCACTCGGTCGCCGGGCTGGTCGCGGCGCACCTCGCCAACCACGGCGAGGAGCTGATCGACCTCAAGGCGTTCCACTACATGCTGCGCCAGGGCCGCATCGTGCTGCTGTTCGACGGCTTCGACGAACTGGTCACCCGCGTGACGTACGAGCGGGCGGCCGACCACCTCGACACCCTGCTGCGCGCGGCCGAGGACAAGGCGAAGATCGTCGTTGCCGGGCGCACCCAGCACTTCAAGTCGCGCAGCCAGGTGATGACCGCGCTCGGGGAGAAGGTCGGCCTGCTGCCGAACCGCCGGGTGCTCAGCATCGAGGAGTTCACCGAGGAGCAGATCCGCGCCTACCTGCTCAACCGGTACGGCTCGCAGGAGGCGGCCGACGACCGGATGGCCCTGCTCACGGGCATCGCCGACCTGCTCGGCCTGGCGCACAACCCCCGCATGCTCAGCTTCATCGCCGACCTGCCCGCAGAAAGGCTGCGCGCCGTCGCCCGGGCCGGGGAGGCGATCAGCGCCGCCGGTCTTTACCAGGAGATCCTCGACACGTGGCTGGCCTTCGAAGAGGAGCGCGTGCGCGGCGTGGCCGGAGCTCCCGGCGGGCTGACCCGTGAGGAGCTGTGGCGGGCCGCGACCACGCTCGCGCTGCGGCTGTGGGAGACCGGCGAGACCTACCTGCGGCCGGCGGAGCTGGCCGAGGTCGCCGACACGCTCACCGGCCTGGCCGCCGACGCGCAGAACCCCGTGCCGTACGGACCGGGGCCCGGTTCCGAGCAGGCGGAGCGGACAGGCCCGGCCGACGCGGACGGCGCCGGGACCACCGGAGGACAGGGGTTCCCGGGAGGACAGGGGGCCGCGCGGCTGACGCCCGAGCAGGCCGCGCACGCCGTCGGGGCCGGCAGCCTGCTGGTCCGCACGGACGAGGGATTGTTCGGGTTCATCCACGCCTCGGTGGTGGAGTGGCTGGTGGCCCGGCACCTCGCGGAGTCGCTCCACGCCGGCCACGCGCCGGGGCTCGGCCTGCGGCCGTTGTCGGCGCTGGCCGTCGACTTCCTGTGCGACCTGGCCGACGCCTCGCGGCTGCAGGCGTGGGCGGCCCGCACGCTCGCCTCCCCCGCCGCCGGTGACGTCGCACGGGCCAACGCCATCAAGGTGACCACCCGGCTGCGCACCTCGGCCAGGACCGACCTGCGCGGCGCCCGGCTCAGCGGGGAGGACCTGTCGTACCGCGAGTTGCAGGGCGTGGACCTCACCGGCGCCGACCTGACCGACACCCGGCTCGTCGGGGCCGACCTGTCCCACGCGGTGCTCAGGGACGCCCGGCTGGTCGGGGCGCGCCTGGACGAGGCCGTGCTGGTGGGCGCCGACCTGCGCGGCGCCGACCTCACCCGGGCCCGGCTCGCCCGCGCCGACCTGCGGGACGTCGCCGTCGAGGGCAGCCGCTGGGACCGGGCCGCGCTCATCGACGTCACCGGCGTCCCCCGGGGAGCGCCGGAGCTACGCGGCGCGGCCGTGGCGCCCGCCGTCCCCGGCACGGACGGCGGCCAGGTCGGCGCCGAGCTGGCCCCCGCCGTCGTCGGCGTGCCGTACGGCTACCACTTCGAGAGCAGCCGCCTGCCCGAACCGGTCGCCTACCACCCCGACGGCGGCGTGCTCGCCCTGGGCGGGGAGGACGGCGGCGTGCTGGTCTGCGACAGCGTCACCGGGTCCGCCCTGCGCACGCTGCAGGGCCACCGGGGCCGCGTCTACAAGATCGCCTACGGCGAGGCCGGGCTGGTGACCGGCGCGAGCGACGGAACCATCCGGGTGTGGGACCCGGCCACCGGAGAGCCGTCGCACGTCCTGCGGGGCCATCCCGAGGGGGTGTGGCCCGTGCTGACCTCCGGCGACCTGGTCGCGGCGGGCGGCGCGGACGGGATCATGCGGGTCTGGGCGTCCGGGGAGCTCGCATGGGAGCTTCCGGGCCACACCGCCCCGATCTACACGGCCGTTTTCCTGCCGGGGCTGCTGGTGACCGGCGACAGCGCGGGGGCGATCCGCGTGTGGGACCTCGCCACCGGGCAGGTGCGCCACCACCTCCACGGCCACAGCGGAACCGTCTACCGCCTGGTCCTCAGCCCCGACGGCACCCGCCTGGCCGCCGGCGACGGCCAGGGCGTGCTGCGCATCTGGGACCCCCGCACGGGCGCCGCGCTGCACGAGCTCACCGGTCACCCCGGCCGGATCTACTCCCTCGCCTTCCATCCGGAGGGCCGGCTGCTCGCCTCCGGCGACACCGAGGGAGCCGTACGGCTGTGGGATCCGGTCACCGGGGCGGCCGCCGGCAGCCTGCCCGGGCACCGCGGCGCCGTCTACCAGGTTCTGTTCGATCCCACGGGCGAGCTGCTCGCGACCGGCGACAGCGACGGGGTCGTACGGATCTGGGACCACCGCACCGGCCAGGCGCGTGCCGAGCTGACCGGGCACCGGGGCTCCGTGTGGCCGTTCGCGTTCCGCCCGGACGGCCGGCAGCTCGCGACCTGCAGCAACGACGGCACCGCCCGCCTGTGGGACCCGCACACCGGTCAGTGCGTCCAGACGCTGCGCGGCCACGGCCGCCGCATCACGTCGGTCCGTTTCTCCGCCGACGGCGGCATGCTCGCCGCCTGCGGCAACGACGGCTACGTACGGCTGTGGGACCCGGTCACGGGCCGCCGCCTGCGTTCGCTCACCGGGGCGGCCGACCGGCTGGTGTCGGCCGTCTTCAGCCCGGCCGGCCCGCTGCTGGCGACCGCGAGCAACGACGGCGGCGTCTACCTGTGGAACCCGGTGGCGGGGACGTACGAGCGCGAGCTCAACGTGGAGACCGACCACGTGTGGGCCGAGGCGTTCAGCCCCGACGGGCAACTGCTGGCCACCGCGAACGACGACGACAGCGTCCGGCTGTGGTACCGCCCCTCGGGGCGGCAGGTCGCCAACCTCGCCGGGCACCGGGGGCGGGTCAGGTCGATCGCCTTCAGCCCTGACGGCCGGCTCGTGGCCACCGGCTGCGACGACCGCAACGTGCGGCTGTGGGACGCGTCGACCGGCCAGTGGGCGGCGACGCTGAGCGGCCACGACGACCGGGTGTACGCGGTGGCCTTCTCCCCGTCGGGCGACCTGCTGGCGAGCGCGAGCAACGACGGCACCGCCCGCCTGTGGGAGGTCGCCTCAGGCGAGTGCCTGCACGTGCTCGCCGGCGGCGGGCGGCTGTGGACGGCGGCCTTCAGCCCGTCGGGCGACCTGCTGGCCACCGCCGGGGACGAGCTCGCCGTCCACCTGTGGGACCCGGCCTCCGGCGCGCGCGTCGGCACCCTCGCGGGTCACGGCCGCCGGATCTGGTCGGTCGCGTTCCACCCCTCCGGGAATCTGCTCGCCAGCGCCGGGGACGACGGCGTGGTGATCCTGTGGGACGTCCCGGGACGCGAACGCCGCGCCACGCTGCTCGGCCTGCCCGAGGGATGGGCCGCGTTCTCGCCCGGCGGGCTGTACAAGCTGGAGGGCGACGTGACGGGCCAGTTCTGGTACGTGCTCGGCATGTGCCGGTTCGAGCCCGGCGAGCTGGACGAATACCTGCCCGAGGTCAGGCGGCTGGCCCTCGACGAGCCGTTCTGACGGGGTGAGTGCGCCGGTCGGCAGCGGCGACGGTCGTACCGCCGCTGGTCATGCCGGCGTGGAGCCCGGAGCGGCGAGGCCGTGGAGCAGGAGCCGGGTGAGGGTATCGATCACCTCGTCGTCGGAGCGGCCGGACTCCGGGTCGTCGCCGAGCAGCGCGTAGGCGAGCATCGACAGCATCCCGCCCATCGCCGCCGCGACCAGTTCCGGGTCGCCCGGGAGGGAGTGCCCCGTCTCTCTCAGGTGCTCCAGGTGCTCGCGGAGCACCCGGGTGTCCTCGATCAGGCGCCGCCAGAGCAGGCCTGCGCCGGGGCCGGCAGCCATCGCCTGTTCGAACAGGGCGATCACGATGGGCCGGTTGTCGCGCATCAGGTGCCAGGCCACCGCCAGATGCTCGCGGAGCTGGTCTCGGTCCGTCAGGTCGTGTGGCGGGTGATCCTCTTGGGCGAGCCGGTCGTGTGCTTTGCCGTGCAGGTCGGCGAGCAGTGCTTGGAGCAGGTCCTCCTTGCTCGTGAAGTGGTCGTAGAAGGAGCCCGTGGCCCGGCCGGCCGCAGCCGTGATGTCTGTGATCTTCGTGTTCAGGTAGCCGCGTTCTGCGAACTGCCGTAGTGCGGCGTCTTTCAGGGCCGCCTCGGTCTCCGCGGCCCTCGCCTTTCGTACTCCCACCAGACCTCCGTCTTGACGTCGTCGTCGCGGCATCAGCATACTGAATCCACTTTCGCCGAATATAAATTCGGTGAATGTGCATTCAGGAGGATTCGTGCAGGTAGCGGTGGTGGGGGGCGGGGTCGCCGGATCGGCGAGCGCGATCGCGCTGGCACGGATCGGGGCTCAGGTCACGGTCTATGAGGCGTATGAGGACCCCGCTGGGACGGTCGGGTCGTTCGTCAGCCTGTCGGTCAACGGGCTGCGCGCCCTGGACGCGCTCGGGTGTCTGGACGCGGTTCAGCGGGCGGGCTTTCCGGTGGACAGGCAGCGCATGTGGTCCGGCAGGGACCGGCCACTGGGCGACGTCCCCCGCGGGCGACGGTCCGGCGATCCGCTGCGCAGTCTGACACTGATGCGCGCCGATCTGGTGAGGGCGCTTCGGGAGGAAGCGGCGGGAGCCGGCGCCCGGATCCTTGTCGGCAGACGGCTCTCCGGCGATTCGCTCGATTCGCTGACGGCCGGCGCCGATCTGCTTGTGGGAGCCGATGGGATCTGGTCGGCCACCCGCCGGGCGCTGCACCCTGCGGCTCCCGAGCCTCGCTACGCGGGCCTGTATTCGATCTCCGGCGCCACCGACGGGCCCGTGCGCCTGCCCGGTGAGCGGCCGCAGGGCTTCAACATGGTCTTCGCTCGACGTGGGGCCTTCATCTACCTGCCCGCTCCCGATGGCACCGTGTGGTGGTCCGCTCAGGTCGCCGCAGCCGATCCGCCGCCGGACCTGACCGCCGTCGGCCTGGCGAAGCTGACCGAGCTGTTCCGGACCGAGAAGACGCCGCTCGCCGTGCTCCGCGCTTCCTCGGCGGTCACCGCTTCCACCCTGCTGCACGTGCTCCCTCCGGTGACACGCCGCCATGACGACCGCACGGTGCTGGTCGGCGATGCGGCTCACCCGGTCGCGCCGGCCAGGGAGCCTCGATGGCGATCGAGGACGCCGTCGCACTCGCCCGTCAACTCGCGGCGGCCGAGGCCGTCCCCGCGGCCCTGGCCGCCTTCGACAGGATGCGCCACGACCGTACGGGCAAGCTGGCCAAGACGGCCGCCGCCAACCGGGACGCCAAAACGGCAGGGCCCGTGGCGGCGCGGCTCCGAGAGATCATGATGCCGTTCTTCTTCAACCGCTTTTACGAGAAGGCCACCGGCTGGCTGTACGACCACGACCCCGGACAACTGCCCATGGCCCGGACGTCCTGATCCCCGCGACTCATCGCTCGCGGGCGGTGTGAAGCCCGGAGATGACCATGTGGGCCAGCAGGGCGTGGCTCTCGTCGAGGTCCTCGGCGAGCCGGAACGCCCCCGCCGCCTCCAGGACGGCGAAGCCGTGCATCGCCGCGCGCAGGCAGCGGACGGCGTGGATCGCGGCCGAGCCCTCAAGCCCGTACGCCCGGAGTGCGGCGAACATGATGCCGATGAGCCGGTCTCCAGCCTCGGCCGTCTCGGGCCGTGGCGCCTGGATCAGCGCCGAGTAGCGGCGCGGGTGCCGGGCGGCGTAGGAGCGCCAGCCGTCCATCAGGGCGCGCAGCGCCTCGTCGCCGGACCGGCCGAGCACCGCCTCGCTCGCTATCTCCGTCAGCTCGCCCATCACCCGTCCGGACACCAGGACGCGCAGCTCGGCGAGGCTGCGTACGTGCTTGTAGAGGGAGGGGGTGGCGACGCCGGCGCGCCCGGCGACCGCGGACAGGGTGAGCGCGTCGGGGCCCTCCTCGTCCACGACGCGCAGCGCGAGATCGACGACGGCGTCCGGGGACAGCGCCGCCCTACCCACCGACCCGCTCCTTCAGGAACGCGAGCACCGCCGCGGCGACCTCGCCGGGGTGCTGCGCGTGCGGGTAGTGCCCGGCGCCGTCGATCATCACCACCTCGCCGAGCCCCTGCGGCATCCCCGCCACGACACCGTCCGCCTCGGCCCGGGGGTCGGCCCAGTCGGGGTCGCGGGTGCCCATGACGACCAGGGCGGGACAGCGGATGCCGCCGAGGTGGGCGCCGGCGTCCGTGGGCGCGGACGCGCCCATCGCGCTCACCACGGCCATGCGGCCCGGCCTGCGCAGGTCGCCTTCCAGGGCGGCCAGGTAGTCCGCCCAGTCGGCGGGCTTGACACCGGGATAGGCGTGGTCGAGGTAGCTCTTCCAGAGCCCGATGCTGCGCAGGAGCGCCACGCCCATGAGCCGCGTCATGCCCTTGCGGTAGTGGCCGTTGCTCAGCAGGGCGCCCAGGTCGGGCTTCTGGGCGCGGGTGAAGGGGGCGATCTCCACGATGGCGGTGACCAGTTCGGGCCGCTGTGCCGCCGCGATGGTGGCCGATCCCCCGGCGAAGGAGTGCCCGACGACGACGGCGGGCCCGCCCAGGTGCTCGATCAGGGCGACGATGTCGTCGGCGGTGTCGGTGCGGGTGTAGGAGTCCCAGCCGAGGCTCGACTCGCCGTGCCCGCGCAGGTCCATGGTCGCCACGCGATACCCGGCGGCGGCCAGCGCCGGGGCGAGGAATCGGTAGGTGTTCCGGGTGATCCCCATGCCGGGGACCATCACGACCAGCGGGCCCTCCCCCGTCACGTCGTACGCGATTTCGCCGTCACCGGTCTTCAGGAACTCGGTCATGCCGCCCTCCAGGCTCATTTGCATAGCTGAAAGGCTAATGGCATTAGCCAATGCGCGTCAAGACGCTCGGGCCCGCGGGGCGTCGGCGGACCCGGGTCAGGGGTTCAGCCGCGGGTCAGGTCCTGGAGGCCGACCACGCGCAGCAGCTCCAGCCGCTCGTAGGACTCGCTGCCCGGGCGGGCGGTGTAGACGACCAGCCGCTGGTCGTGCTCCGGGCTCAGCAGTACCTCGCAGTCCAGCTCCAGCAGGCCGACGACCGGATGCAGGAAGCGCTTGACGTCGGCGCGGCGCACGGCGACGTCGTGGGCGTCCCACAGCGCCGAGAACTCCTCGCTGCGGGCACGGAGCCGGCGTACGAGCCCCGCCAGCCGCGCGTCGTCCGGACGGCGGGCGAGTGTGGCGCGCAGATCCGCCACCGCCGCGCGGGCGGCGCGGTCACGGTCCTCGGCCGGGAAGAGTTCCCGCGCGGACGGGTCCGTGAAGTAGCGCCAGACGACGTTGTGCTCCGCCTCGGGGCGGGCGGACACATCGCCGTGAAGTGCTTTGGCCATCGCGTTCTGCGCGAGGACGTCGCCGCGGTCGCTCACCACCTGGGCGGGGGCGTCGGTCAGCCGGTCGAGGACGAGCAGCAGGCCGGGGCGGACATGCTCCGTGGCCGGCCGGTCCCGCGGCGGCTCCTCGCCGGCCAGGTGGAAGAGGTGGTCCCGTCCGTCGCCGGTCAGCCGCAGCGCGCGGGCGACGGCGGCGAGCATCTGACGGGACGGGCGCGAGCCCCTGGCCTGCTCCAGCCGCGTGTAGTGGTCGGTGGACATGCCCGCCAGTTGCGCCACCTCCTCGCGGCGCAGTCCCGGGGTGCGCCGCCGCGCGCCCTGCGACAGCCCCACGTCGGCGGGGGTGAGCCGGGCGCGGGAGCGGCGCAGGAAGTCGGCCAGCTCGGTTCTGTCCACACCCCCACCATGCCCGGTGACGCCGGACGCAGCCAGGGACCGCCCGTCCCCGGATAAGGGCGTCTCTCCCGCCGGCGCCCGCGCCGCCGCACGCTGGGAGCCGGCTCGGCGGACCGGCGCCCTCGCAGGGGCGACGGGACGGGCACCGGAGAGGTGCCGCCTGCCACACGTTTCGCGGGTTCGCCACCACAACGAAGGAAGGCATGGTTCGCATGCACTACCGCACGCTCGGCCGGACCGGTATCAAGGTCAGCCCCTACGCGCTCGGCGCATTGATGTTCGCCACGTCCGTCGGCAACCCCGATCCCGGCGACTCGGCCCGCATCATCCACAAAGCGCTGGACGCGGGAATCAACCTCATCGACACCGCCGACGCCTACGGCGACTCCGAAGAGGTCGTCGGCAAGGCGATCGAGGGGCGGCGGGACACCGTCGTCCTCGCGACCAAGGTGAGCCGCCCGATGGGCGACGACCCCAATCAGCAGGGCGCCTCGCGGCGCTGGATCATGACCGCGGTCGAGAACTCGCTGCGCCGCCTGCGGACCGACCACATCGACCTCTACCAGATCCAGCGGCCGGACCCCGCCACGGACGTCGAGGAGACACTCTCCGCGCTCTCGGACCTGATTCACAGCGGGAAGGTCCGTGCGATCGGGACGTCCACGATGCCGGCGTCCGACATCGTCGAAGCCCAGTGGGCCGCCGAGCGGCGCGGCCTGGAAC
The DNA here is from genome assembly GCF_002027145.1 of Microbispora sp. GKU 823. Classification (NCBI taxonomy): domain Bacteria; kingdom Bacillati; phylum Actinomycetota; class Actinomycetes; order Streptosporangiales; family Streptosporangiaceae; genus Microbispora; species Microbispora sp. GKU 823. Next base: position 10,249 of record NZ_MWJN01000147.1, read on the forward strand.
GGTTCCACACCGAGCAGCCGCCGTACTCGCTGCTCGACCGCGGCATCGAGCGCGAGGTGCTTCCGGTCGCGCAGCGCTACGGGGTGGGCACCTTGGTGTGGGGGCCGCTCGGGCAGGGACTGCTCACCGGCCGCGTCCGCAAGGGGCAGCAGAACGAGCTGCGCCGCGCCGGCTTCTTCACGCACCTGAACGACGAGCACCGTCTCGACGCCGTCGAGCGGTTCATCTCGCTCGCCCGGGAGGCGGGCCTGCCGCTGACTCATCTCGCCATGGCGTTCGCCATCGCTCATCCCGGCGTGACCAGCGCGATCGTCGGGCCGCGCACGATGAGCCACCTCGACGACCTGCTCGCCGGCGTCGACGTCGCACTCACCGACGACATCCTCGACCGGATCGACGAGATCGTCCCGCCCGGCACCGACGTCGGCACACTCGACCAGGCCTACGTGCCGCCGGCTCTCCAGCGGACGAGCCTGCGCCGCCGCCCCGTCGGCGAACGCTCCGCCGCCTGACACCCCCGCTCCAGCCCCGGGCCGACGACGCCTCGTACGGCGTTAAGGTTGGGGACGTGAGCCCGAGGCCCGTGCGCGCAGTCGACGCCGACGAGAAGGTCGACCGGCAGGCGCGGATCCTCGAGGCGGCGCTTCGGCTCCTGTCCCTGCAGGGCATATCCGGGGTCAGCATGCGTGCCGTCGCGCGTGAGGCCGGGGTCTCGCTGGGGCTGGTGAACTACCACTACGAGGACAAGACGAGCCTGATCCGCGCGGCCCTGCACCGCATCGAGGAGCAGGACATCTCGCTGGTCGAGCCGGATCTCACCCTGGAACCGGAAGAGCGGCTGCGTGCCGCGCTGAAGCGGGTGGCCGACCCGGAGTTCCTGACGACGGAGTACCTGTCCCTGCGGCTTCAGCTCTGGGCGCTCGCCCAGGCCCACGAGGACTTCGAGCGCATCAACACCGAGGCCCAGAAACGCTACCGCGCCGGGCTCGCCGCCCTCATCCGTGCGGCCCGCCCCGAGTTGTCACCCGACGAGTGCGGCAGGCGGGCCGCCGACATCGACGTCATCCAGAACGGCTTGTGGCTCACGGCCCTGCTGGGGCTCGACCGCGCCTCCATCAGCAGGAACGTCGCGCGCTGCGAGGAGATCGCACTCGCCGACTGACTGCGTACGGGACGCAGACCTGAACGAACGTCCAGGAACCATATTGAACGATCGTTCAGACGAACGTATGCTCCCGCCATGACCCCAGTCACGATGGACGACATTCGCCGCGTCGGCACCGGATACCACACGGACCCAGGACGGTCGATGTCACTGCGGGCCGAGACCTACACCGACCCGCGGTGGCTCGACGTCGACCTCCGGGCGATCTTCGCCCGCACGTGGCAGTGGATCTGCCACGTGGAGAAGCTCACGTCGCCCGGCAGCTACGTGTCGGCCACCGTGGCCGGTATGCCGATCGCGGTCGTACGCGATCGTGACGGAGCGCTGCGCGCGTTCTACAACGTCTGCAAGCACCGGGCCCATGAGCTGCTCACGGGCTCGGGCACCACGCGCAACATCGTCTGCCCCTACCACGCGTGGACCTACGGGCTGGACGGGCAACTGAAGGCGGCTCGACGCGCCGACAAGATGGAGACCTTCGACAAGAACGAGATCTGTCTCGACCAGGTGCTGGTGGAGGAGTTCGGCGGCTTCGTCTACGTGAACCTGGACCCGAACGCCGCCCCCCTTGCCGAGCAGGCCGGAGATCTCGCGGCCGACATCGCCAAGTGGGCCCCCGACGTGGCCGGCCTGACCCACGCGAAGCGGTTGACCTACGACATCGCGTCCAACTGGAAGAACGTCATCGACAACTTCCTGGAGTGCTACCACTGCCACGTCGCCCACAAGGAGTTCGTCGACCTGGTCGACATGGACACCTACGAGGTGGAGACCCACGGCATCTGGTCGAGCCACTTCGCCGAGGCCGGCAAGCAGGAGAACGCCGCGTACGACGTCGCGGGTGCGTCGGTCACGCAGCACGCGGTGTGGTGGCTGTGGCCCAACACCTGTCTGCTGCGCTACCCCGGCCGCGGCAACTTCATGGTCCTGCAGGTCATTCCGGCCGGTCCCGACCGCACCCTGGAGACCTGGGACTTCTACTTCGAGACGGCCGAGATCTTGGACGCCGAGGTGGAGGCGGTGCGCTACATCGACGAGGTGCTGCAGCAGCAGGACATCTCCATCGTGGAGAGCGTCCAGCGGGGCATGAACACTCCGGCCTTCGACCAGGGCCGCATCGTCTACGACCCGTCCGGCTCGGGGCTGTCCGAGCATGGCGTGCATCACTTCCACGGCCTGGTCCTCGACGCCTACCGGTCGTGGGTGGAAGGCGCCGCCGCCGGACGCGGTCACGGGGGCGCCACCCCCACTCCCACCGACTGAGAGACGCCGGACGAGATCGCCGCCATTCGGGCAGGTCTCAGGCCGCGCGGCGGCCTTCCCCGGTCGATCGGGAAGGCCGCCGCTCGGGCGTGGACCGTCAGGTGCGGGTGAGGAGGAGGTTTCCCGCGCCGCTCTTCCTGATCACGATGACCGCGTAGACACCGGACACCTTGGGGTCCGAGATGGAGACGCGCTCGGCCTTGCCCGGCCCTCCGCCGGTGGAACGGCTGGCCTTGGCGCGAGACAGGCCCCACACGCTGGGGTTCGGCGTCATCACGAACAGGTCGACGTCCTGCCCGTCGCGGGGCGTGGCGATGAACGTCGCGGGCTCGCCCTGCCCGATCCGGGCCGTACGGATCTCGACCAGCCGGTCGGCGCCGATGGTGATCTCCTGCGGGGTTCCCTTCTGGAGGTCGCCGTCGGGCGCCTCGGCCACCTCCAGCGCGTACTCCTGGTAGTCGACGTCCGAGGCGGCGTGCGCGACGTAGACGTCGTCGTCGGAGGCGGGCTGCACAGCGATGAAGTCCGCGTTGGAGGCGGTCCCGTCCGAGCTGGCCAACGGCACCTTGGCGTGATCGACAGGGTATGTGTAGAGGTCGACGTTCGCACCGTTCGGCGGAGAGGCGACCGTCGCCACCACCGACCACTTGCCGGCCGTCGTCGGGAAGACCGGCAGAAGATGTTCGTTGGAGGGCCAGTGCGCGATCTTCCGATCGAAGAGGTCCTCGTAGCGCGTGTTGCGGATGGCGTTCTGGAACAGCACCTGCTCGGCGAGAACCTTGTCCTGCGCGCTCAGCCCGCCCAGGAACTGGTCGATGTCGTCGGCGGGCGCCTTCCTGAAGGCGGCCACGACCCCGGCGGGGCCCAGGCCGCCGACGTCCCAGTACTTCTCGTCGCGCGGGCCGGAGTCGGCCAGGTCGAGGAGGGCGCCGGCCACACGACCCTCGACGTCGGTCCCGTCGAACCAGCCCTCACTGAACCAGGTCGGGCTCTCGATGTCGATCGCGGGGTCGGTGGGTCCCCATCGTAAGTGCGTGTCGTCGTAGGTCTGGACGGCGACCCAGTCGGCCCATCCCTCGGTCCAGGCGCAGGCCGGGGTCGTCTCGTCCTTGACGTAGTGTTCGTCGCAGGAGGCGTCATAGGGCGGCATGCCGTCGTAGGTGTAGTCCATGATGAAGTGGCCCAGTTCGTGGGCGACCGTCATCTTCGACAGAGCGACCGACGCGTCCAGGTGTATCTCGAAGCGCTTGGAGCAGTCCGTGCCGTAGGCCGCCGGGCAGTAGTACGACAGGGGAACGACCCTGTCGGGCGCCCAGATCACCGTCACCTTCCGGCAGGACGCCTCACCAGGTTTCCAGCACTCGTTGCCCGGCTGGTTCAGCCAGCCCGTGTACGCCTTCCAGGTCTCGTGGGCGGCGGTGAAGATCCGGAAGGCGCCCTCGGCAGGGCTGCCGGGCGCGGCCTCGTAGTCGATGACCGACAGGGCGCTGCCCCGGGGAACGTCCTGTCTCACGTCGCTCCTGACGGCGTAATCGGTCCCGTCGCCCGGCTTCACGATCTCCCAGTAGTCGTTGGCCGAGGACACCTCGATGTAGACGTCCTGGCCGGTGCCGTCCTCATCGGCACCGGGGGAAGCACACCTGGTAGTCGCCCGCGTCGTCGGTGAAGGTCGCCCCGAGCCGGTCACGGGCCGTCCCCGTCGGCGTCGAACGCCGTCACCCGTATCCCCGGCACTCCCCTGACGGCGCCGTCCTCCGCCCGGATGTGCTTGACGCGCCCCTGCACGCACGTGTCGTCCTCCCAGGTCCCCGACGTCGCCGGCGCCTGCGCGCGAGGCCCGCGGTCGTCCGGCGGCATGCCGAAGATCGACGACTTCTCCCCGATGGTGAGGTAGGCGAGCCCTTCACTGCCCGGGCCGGGCCGCCCGTCCCGCGCCTGGACGCGGATCGAGGCGGGGCCGGGGGCGACCGCGGTGACGATGCCCTGGTACCGGACCGGCGTGCCGCGCCTGGCCCGTTCCGTACCGCTCGCGCGGTACACGGGGCTTCGCCCGATCGTCGCCGGGGCGTGGGCGAGCCCGGCGGGCGGGCGCACCCAGCGCAAGGTCTCCGGCAGTTCGATGATCGTCGTCGCGTTCGGCAGGTCCTCCTTCGCGGTGACCCCCACCGTGAGCGTCGCGGTCTGTCCCACGGCCGGGGCGCGGTCGAGTTTCACGTCGACGGTGAAGCAGTACCCCGGATCACACGAGGGTGGCTTCGCGGGGGCCGCGTGGGCCGGGGCCGCGACGAGGCCCGCCGCGGCCAGTCCGGTGGCGGCCAGGGCGGCCGCCATCAGTCGGCGTAACATCCTTTTCTCCTGATCAGCCCGCGCAGGCGACGGGCGAGTCGAAGTGTCCGGGTGAGGTGGGGTAGGGCGAGCCGTTGTCGTTGTCGGGGATCGCCAGCTCACGCTGGGCCGAGGGGTCGCCCTGGGCGCGGCCCGCGCCGGCGCCCCAGGCCACCTTGGCGAGGAAGTCGCGCATCGCGGGCGAGTGCTGGCGGACGATGTTGTGGCCGCCGTTGGCCGGGCCGCAGTGGGTGTAGAGGTTGAACGACCCGTTCCAGTCGATCATCTTGTCGCCCGGGTTGGGCCCGTTCGCGGTGCGGTCGCCCTGCAGCACGTCGCGGTCCGCGCCGCCGTACTGCCAGTCGACGCCCTGGTGGTGCTGATCGTCGGCGGCGGACGCGTTGTCCTTGTCCGTCATCCGGAACCACAGGCACGGGTCGACGACGGTGGTGAGCGTGCCCTCGGGCATGCGGCCGGGGGCGCAGTCGCCCGGATAGGAACGCGCGGGTTGTAGTCGAGCAGGTCCGCCCCGGCGCCGCCGAAGACGTGGTCGACGAAGCGGTCGCCGGTGCCCCGGGCGGCCGGGTCGAACGCGCCGCCGCTGAGGCAGTCGGCGGTCGCCGCGTCCAGGACGGGGTCGCAGCCCTTGCCGCCCCAGACGACGTCGTCGCCGTCGTCGCCGAAGACCTCGTCGCCGCCGCTGTCGCCGTTGATCAGGTCGTCGCCCGCGCCGCCGTGCATGCTGTCGCGGCCCGGCCCGCCGCGCATGCGGTCGTCGCCGCCCTTGGCGAAGCCGTCGTGCGGCAGGGCCGCGGCCACCCAGGTGTCGCCGTCCGCGTCGTGCAGCAGGTCGGTACGGCGGTCGTAGGAGCCGGCCGGGAAGCCGCGGTAGGTCTCCTTCGGCGGGGCGTTAAGGCTGACGGTGAAGCCGAGCCGCTGGGCGTCGCCCGCGTCGATGCGCTCGTCCACCACCCCGCCGCGGTCGCCCAGCATGGCGTCCTCGCCGTCGCCGCCGTCCATCTCGTCGTCGCCGAGCTCGCCGAACATGTCGTCGTCGCCCGCTCCGCCGTACAGCCGGTCGTCGCCGTCCTGGCCCCACAGCCCGTCGTCGCCCTCGTCCCCGTAGAGGCGGTCGGCGCCGAAGGAGCCCTCCGGCTCGCACGTCGGCTGGGCCTGGGTGCAGAACCGGGTGGAGTCGCCGGGCAGGGCAGGGTCGTGCGTACGGCTGCGCGTCGCGTCCGCGGGCGCCTGACCCGCCGGGTAGCGCTCGGTGTAGACGCGCTCGGTGTTCCCGGTCAGCGTGCGGACGAGCGAGCCGTTGTCGCCGAGCAGCACGTCGGCCGCGCCGCCGCCCTCGATCGCGTCGCCCTTGTCGGGTGCGCCCGGCGTGGCCGAGCCGCCGATCAGGTCGTCCTGGCCGGGGGTGGCGTCGTCCCCCTCCAGCTCCGCGGGTTCGCTCGCGTTCCCCTTCCACCCGGGGTCGGCGAGCGGCTCGCTGGTGGTCTGAGTGGAGGTGGCCGACAGCGGGAGGTCGCCGCGGATCTGGTCCGCGCCGCCGCCGCCCTCAGCGTGGTCGCCCTGGCCTCCACCGGAGATGTGGTCGTCGCCGTCCTGTCCCCACAGCACGTCGACGCCCGAGCCGCCGGAGACGCGGTCGTCGCCCGCGCCCTCGCCCAGGAGCGTGACCGCCCGCGGGGTCATCGGTGTGCCGGCCGAGCCCAGGCGGACCGTCGCCCTGGCCGGGGTGCCCGCCAGCGTCGACCACGGCGTTGTCGCCCGCGGACGACGTCGTCGCCGGGCCGCCGAAC
>NZ_MWJN01000148.1:0-16400 GCF_002027145.1 Microbispora sp. GKU 823
GCGCCCGCGGCGGTGGCCCGGTCCCCGTGTCCGCGGCGGGGCGGGGCCGTCGCCGTGTGCTGGGGTCGTCGTGCGCGGGGTCGTCGGTCCTGGCCGGGGGAGCGGCGGCCGCGGAGGTCGTGGCGCTCGTGCCGCAGCCTGCGGCCAGCAGGGCGAGGGCCGCCGCTCCGGCCGTGAGGGTCTTGTTCGCAACTCGCATAACAGGTTGGACGGCCTACCCGCGCGATCAGTTCGCACGCCCGTTCCGGGGTCATGGGAGCATCCGTGCCGAAATCAGGGCGGCGGCGGAACCGTCCTTTGCGGAGCATGGGGAATCATCTGGCAGAATGTCAGGCTGGAACATCGTGACCAGGCGGGTGCCCTCTCACCCCCGCCTGTCGCGCCTGTCCCTCGGGCGGGCTCCCGTCGTGCCCCACTCGATGAGACACCGCTCACCCACGCTCTAATGCAGGAGAGACCACACCCGTGGCAGTCAAGATCAAGCTCAAGCGGCTCGGCATGATCCGCAACCCGCAGTACCGCATCGTCGTCGCCGACGCCCGGAGCAAGCGGGACGGCCGTGCCATCGAGGAGATCGGCCTGTACCACCCGAAGGAGAACCCCTCGCGCATCGAGGTGAACTCCGAGCGGGTGCAGTACTGGCTGGGCGTCGGCGCGCAGCCGACCGACCCGGTCCTGAAGATCTTCAAGCTGACCGGCGACTGGCAGAAGTTCAAGGGCGAGCCCGCCCCCGCCACGCCGCTCCAGGTCGCGGAGCCCAAGCCCGACCGGCACGCGGCGTACGAGGCCGCGGCCAAGGAGTCGCTGTCGGGTGACACCGGCGCCGCCGCCACCACGCCGAAGAAGGCCAAGAAGACCGTGAAGGCCGAAGAGACCGCCGAGGCCCCGGCCGCGGAGGAGAAGCCGGAAGGCGAGGCCTGAGGTGCTCGAGGAGGCCCTCGAGCACCTGGTCAAGGGCATCGTCGAGCATCCGGACGACGTCCGGGTCCGCGCACGGCGCATCCGCACCGGGCGTGTTCTCGAGGTCCGGGTGCACCCCGACGACCTCGGCAAGGTCATCGGCCGCGGCGGCCGTACGGCGAAGGCGTTGCGCACCGTCGTCAACGCGTTGTCGAACGGTAAGTACGTGCGGATCGACCTGGTCGACCTGGAAGAGGCGCGCTGAGCCGAACGACGTGTCCGGGGGACCCCGCACCGGGGTCCCCCGGCGTGTTTTCGGCTCCGACGGGTCTCTTCCTGGCGGCTCGCGTTGAAGCGTTGAGGCTTTCGAAGCGGTAGCGGAGGTAGGCGACAAGTGCAGCTAGTCGTGGGCAGGATCGGCCGCCCGCACGGTGTGCGGGGCGAGGTCACGGTCGAGGTGCGCACCGACGAGCCCGATCTGCGCTTCGCTCCGGGTGCGACGCTGGCCACCGACCCGGCGTCTGCCGGTCCGCTGACGGTGGAACGGGCCCGGTGGCACAAGGGGATCCTGCTGCTGACCCTGGCCGGCGTGGAGGGCAGGGACGCCGCGGAGGCGCTGCGCGGCACGCTGCTCGTCGTGGACTCGGCGGACCTGCCGCCGATCGACGACCCCGACGAGTTCCACGACCACGAACTGATCGGCCTGACGGTGGTCACCACCGAGGGGGAGACGGTCGGCGAGGTCAGCGACGTCCTCCACCACGGACAGGACCTGCTCGTGGTGGCCCGTCCCTCCCGCGACGAGGCGTACGTCCCGTTCGTCAAGGCGCTCGTGCCCGAGATCGACCTCGGCAAGGGGATCCTCGTCGTCGACGCCCCGCCTGGACTGCTCGACGCCCCAGAGGCGGAGTAGGGGCCGCAGATGCGCGTCGACATCATCTCGATCTTCCCCGAGTACTTCGCCCCGCTCGACGTCTCTCTCATGGGCAAGGCCCGCGAGCGCGGCATCCTCGACATCCACCTCCACCAGCTCCGCGACTGGACGCACGACGTCCACAAGACCGTGGACGACACGCCGTACGGCGGGGGCCCCGGCATGGTGATGAAGCCGGAGGTCTGGGGCGAGGCCGTCGACGCGGTGATCGAGGACGGGCGCGCCGCCTCCGGGGAGGACGCGCTGCCCCGGCTGATCGTCCCCACGCCGAGCGGCCGGCCGTTCACCCAGGAAGTGGCGCTGGAGTACGCCGAGGAGCCGTGGCTGCTGTTCGCTCCGGCGCGGTACGAGGGCATCGACTCCCGCGTCGTCGCCGAGTACGGCGAGCGGCTGCGCGCCGACGAGGTGAGCATCGGCGACTACGTCTTAGCCGGGGGAGAGGCGGCCGTCCTGGTGATGGTCGAGGCCGTGGGGAGGCTGCTGCCGGGGGTTCTCGGCAACGCGCGCTCCGTCGCCGACGACTCCTTCGCGCCCGGGGCCATGGCCAACCTGCTGGAAGGCCCCGTCTACACCAAGCCGCCCGTGTGGCGGGGACACGAGGTGCCGGAGGTCCTGCTGTCGGGCCATCACGGCAGGATCGCCCGCTGGCGGCGCGACGAGGCGCTGCGCCGTACGCTGGCCAGGAGGCCCGAACTGGTCGCCCGGCTCGACCGGGACGGTCTCGACAAGCACGACCGGCGCGTCATCGAGGAGTTCGGGGAGCGCCGTCAGGAGTGCCGCGAGGAACGGTCCGAGGAACGTCCCGAAGAGTGCCGTTCCACCGCCGCGTCTCGCACCGCGTTTCGCGCAGCGCCGGAAGATATGGCAGACTGAATCGCTGCTGCCTACTTCGGCATGGCCGGGTGTCCCCGGCCTGGACGTGGCAGACAAGACGTATCAAGCCAAGCACGCGTGTCCCCCTCGTCGCCGCGCCTTCGGGCCGGCCGGGTGGACCTCCGTGTGCTCATGTCAATGAGGAACCGCCGCCATGCACACGCAGATTCGAGAGATCGAGAAGGCTGCCCTTCGCAGCGACGTACCGGCCTTCCGCCCGGGTGACACGCTGGAGGTCCACGTCCGCGTCGTCGAGGGCAACCGGTCCCGCATCCAGGTGTTCAAGGGCTTCGTCCTGCGCCGCCAGGGCGGTGGCATCCGTGAGACGTTCACGGTCCGCAAGGTCAGCTACGGCGTCGGCGTCGAGCGCACCTTCCCGGTTCACAGCCCCGTGATCGAGAAGATCAACGTGGTGACCCGCGGCGACGTCCGCCGGGCCAAGCTGTACTACATGCGCGACCTGCGCGGAAAGGCCGCCCGCATCCGCGAGAAGCGCGAGGCGCAGCCGGCCGGCAAGTAAGGCTTTGAAGATCGTGGTCCGTGCCTCAGGCGCGGGCCACTTTCTTTTTGCCGGTGATGCGGTGTCCCCGGCGCTCGCCGCCGTGGACATCATCTAGGCTCAGCACCGATGGCTAGCGAGGGACAGGGGCCGGGCACGCGCCGCCCAGCCGAGGACGGGGTGGACGTGGTCGCCGAAGACGTCAAGCAGAACGCCGAGGACGGGAAGAAGAAAGGCTCGTTCTGGCGCGAGTTGCCCGTCCTGATCGTGGTCGCCCTCGCCCTGGCTCTGCTGATCAAGTCTTTCGTGGTCCAGGCGTTCTACATCCCGTCCGAGTCGATGGAGAACACGCTTCTCATCAACGACCGGGTGCTGGTGAACAAGCTGGTCTACCACGTACGCGACATCGAGCGCGGCGACATCGTCGTGTTCTCCGGCGTGGACTCCTGGGATCCCGAGGTGAAGCTCGAGGAGCCGTCCAACCCCATCGCGGCCGGGCTGCGCTGGCTCGGCACCGCGTTCGGGGTCGTGCCGGGGGAGAAGGACTACATCAAGCGGGTCATCGGCGTGCCGGGCGACAAGGTCAAGTGCTGCGACGAGCAGGGCCGGGTCACGGTGAACGGCGTACCGCTGAACGAGAAGTCGTACCTGTATCCCGGCGACGAGCCGTCCGGTCGCGATTTCGAGGTCACCGTCCCGCCGGACCGCCTGTGGGTGATGGGCGACCACCGTTCGGTGTCCTGGGACTCCCGCCTGCACATGGGTGACCCGGGCGGCGGCACCATTCCCGCCGACAAGGTGATCGGCCGCGCGTTCGTCATCGTCTGGCCGTTCAACCGGGCCAAGATCCTGCCGATTCCGGAGACGTTCGCGCAGCCGGCGCTCCAGGCCGCCCTCGGGGCCGCGCCGTTCGTCGCGGGCTTCGCGGGGGCCGTGCCGCTGGTGGCCCTGCGCCGGCGACTGGTGAGGCGACGATAGGACGTGACAGAGCCGGAGGAGGCAGCCGTGGGGGAGTCCGACGAGAGTCGCTTAGGCGCCGCCGGGCCGGTCGGGTCCGCGGACGGCGTTCCGCGGGAACCGGCGGAACCGCCGGCCGCGGGTGAGGACGAGCCGGCCGGCGACGGGAAGCAGGACCGGCCCGCGAAGAAGAAGGGCTCCGGCCTGCTGGAGATCCTCATGTACTCGCTCGGCGGGGTCGTCGTCGCCCTGCTGGTCCACACCTTCCTGCTGCAGTCGTTCTACATCCCGTCCGAGTCGATGCAGAACACGCTGCTGGTCGACGACTACGTCGTGGTCAACAAGCTGGCGTACAAGCTCGGGCCGGTGGAGCGCGGCGACATCGTGGTCTTCAAGGGCTGGGACGGCGAGGACACGATCAAGCGGGTGATCGGCGTCGGCGGCGACCACGTGAAGTGCTGCGACGCCAAGCGCCGCATCACGGTGAACGGCACGCCGCTGGACGAGGAGGGCAAGTACCTCTACCCGGGGGCCAAGCCCTCCAGCGTCGAGTTCGACGTCAAGGTCCCGCAGGGGCGGTTGTGGCTGATGGGCGACCACCGGAACGACTCGGCGGACTCGCGCTACAACATCGAAGACGGGCACCTGGGCACGATCTCCGAGGACGACGTCATCGGGCGGGCGTTCCTGCGCTACTGGCCGCTGAACCGGATCTCGTTCCTCTCCCGGCCCGGCACTTTCTCCGCCGTACGCTGATCTCACCTGCGGCTTTGCCGTCGGCGGTGGTTCCGGCCGTATCGCCGGTCCCGAATGGGGCGTAATCTGCTTGTCGTCATGACAACTGCCTATCGCCCGCGCCCGAGTGTCGTACGACGGGACTCCGGACTCTACGGCTACGAGCGGGCCCTGGCCCGGCGGGGGTTCACGCCGGTCGCCGGGGTGGACGAGGCCGGTCGCGGCGCCTGTGCCGGGCCGCTGGTCGTCGCCGCGGTGGTGCTGGGGCGGGACATCGACGGGCTGAGCGATTCCAAGCTCCTGACCGAGGCCGTGCGCGAGCGCCTCTACGAGCGGATCACGGCGACCGCCCGGGCCGTGAGCGTGGTCGTGATCCCTCCCGAGGAGATCGACTCGCGCGGCCTGCACAAGTGCAACGTCGCGGGGATGCGGCGGGCCGTCGCCGGGCTGGGGCTCGTTCCCGGTTATGTCCTCGTGGACGGCTTCCCGGTGGCCGGGCTGCCCGCGCCGTCGCTGGCCGTGTGGAAGGGCGACCAGGTCGCCGCGTGCGTGGCGGCGGCCTCGATCGTGGCGAAGGTGACGAGGGACCGGCTGATGCACGGCCTCGACGAGGCCTACCCGCAGTACGGCTTCGCCCTGCACAAGGGCTACGTGACCCCCGGCCATCGGCGGGCCCTGGCCCGGCACGGGCCGAGCCCCCACCATCGGTTCTCGTTCGTGACGGTGGCCAGGGTGACTCGTGGGGCAAGGATCCCGGCCGGGGGCCTGTGGACGGGGCAGGATGGGGACATGCGCGAGAATGAGGTTGGGACCGGTGTCGTCTGAACGGGTCGGCCTCGACAGTGGGATCTCGACGGGGAGCGGAAGAGGAGGACCGGGATGAGCGCGGAGGATCTCGAAAAGTATGAGACCGAGATGGAGCTGCAGCTCTACCGGGAGTACCGCGACGTGGTCGGCCTGTTCACCTACGTGGTCGAGACCGAGCGGCGCTTCTATCTCACCAATTCCGTCGATCTCGACGTCCGCACCGCCGAGAACGGCGATGTCTTCTTCGACGTGAAGATGCAGGACGCCTGGGTCTGGGACATGTATCGCCCGGCCCGCTTCGTGAAGAACGTGCGGGTCGTGACCTTCAAGGACGTCAACATCGAGGAACTGGCCAAGCCCGACCTCGAGATGCCCAAGGAGGGCTTCTCGAGCTGATCGTGCGCCGGCTGTCCCCAGAACGGCGTTCGGCCGCTCGGCGCGAGCCTTCGGGGCGCATCGTCGTGGCATGCGTCTCGTCGCGTACGTGCTCGTACTGGTCCTGCTGACCGCTGCCCTCACCCGGCCATCCGGTGCCGTCCGGCCCGTTGCCGCCACAGGTTCCGTCGAGCCGTACGTGGCCACGACGGCGAGGGAACCGGGGGCTGTGAGGGGCTTGGCGTCCCGGTCCGCGGACGCATCGCCGGTGCGGGCGCCCCGGCCTGCGGGTGCCAGGACGGTCGGGCCGGCCTGGTCCATCGCGCCGGCAGGCGGATCGCCGGCCGAGCCTAACCGGACTGAGGACGCCGTGCCGGCGGCGGCGCGCTCTCGTGGGCCCGCGCAGCCGTTGGGGCCGGTTGGGTCTATTGAGCCAGTGGGGCCGGTTGCGCCTGCGCCGGTCGCGCGGGGCCCAATGGGGCCGCATGGGAAGGCATCCGGCTGGCGGTGGCCGCTTGCCGGGCCCGCACGCCCGACAAGGCGCTTCGATCCGCCCCCACAGCGGTGGCTGGCCGGTCACCGGGGCGTCGACCTGGCCGCGCGGCCCGGAGAGAAGGTCCTGGCCGCAGGACCGGGACTTGTCGGCCTGGCGGAGCGGGTCGCAGGCCGGGGGGTCGTGACGATCTCGCACCCCGATGGTCTGCGCACCACGTACCTGCCGGTCCGTGCCCTGGTCCGGCCCGGTGACGTCGTCTCGGCCGGTCAGGTCATCGGCGTCGTCGAGGAGGACGCCGCCGGTCACTGCACCGCCTCCTGCCTGCACTGGGGGCTCTTGCGCGGACGTCTCTACCTGGACCCGCTCCTCCTGTTCGGCCGGGGGCAGGTCCGCCTCCTGCCCCGCTGGCCCGTCAGCGGGGCCCGCCAGGCGTCATGACGACCGAGAGGCTCATGACGGCCGGGCCGCTGGTTGGGCGTCGGCTGACGTGCGCGTCCGCAGTCCTCAAGCACGGCCCTAAAAGCACAGTCCTCAAGAGCGCTCCTCAAGCGCGGTGCGTGGTGTTTGGGTGCGGTGCTGCTGCGCGGTGCTTGGTGTATGGGCGGAGTGCTCAAGTCGGTGCTTGATGTTTTGGCGCCGTGCTCAGGCGCGGGGATGGGCCTGGCGGTAGGCGGCCCGCAGCCGCTCGATGGACACATGCGTGTAGATCTGTGTGGTGGCCAGGGAAGCGTGCCCGAGCATCTCCTGCACGGATCGCAGGTCGGCCCCGCCTTCGAGCAGATGAGTGGCGGCGGTATGGCGCAGCCCGTGCGGGCCCATGTCGGGGGTTCCCTCGACCTGCGCCAGACGGGCGTGCACGACACGCCGGACGGTGCCCTGGTCGATCCGGCCTCCTCGGACGCCGAGGAAGAGCGCGGGGCCGCTTCCCTCGCGAATCCACAGAGGCCTGCCCTGCACACACCACGCGTCCAGGGCGTGCAGGGCGGGCAGCCCGAAGGGAACAGTCCGCTCCTTGCGCCCCTTGCCCAGCACGCGGACCGTCCGGCGGTCCCGGTCCACGTCGTCCACGTCGAGGCCGCACAACTCGCTCACCCGCATGCCGGTGGCATACAGCAGCTCCAGCATCGCCCGGTCACGCAGGTCCCTGGCGTCGCCCGGCCCCTGTGTGGACAGGACGGCCTCGGCCTCGGTCTGGTCGAGTACCTTCGGCAGCCGGCGTTCGGCCTTCGCCGTGCCGAGGAGCAACCCGGGGTCACTCGCCAGCCATCCCCGCCGGTGACAGAAGGCGGTGAAGACCCGGGCGCAGGCGGAACGGCGGGCCAGCGTCGCCCTCGATCGTCCGGCCTGATGCTGGTCCCCCAGCCAGTCGCGCAGGATGGTGACGTCAAGAGCGGACACGTCGTCGTGTCCGGCGGCCCTCATATGCGCGAACAGCGAGGAGACGTCCCCGAGATACGCCCTCAGCGTGTGCGGTGACAGGTCCCGTTCGAGACGCAGATGCCGCTCGAACTGCTCCAGTACGGCGTCGAAGTCCCCGAGTCCCTGTCCTTCGTCCGCTGCCACGACGTCGTCCTTTCCCCTCGCTTCCGGCTCGATGCGGGTGCGACCCGCACCGCCCCGCGGGCGAGCCGCAGCCCGTGACCTCCGTAGTCGCGGTCACACGACGACGCGGACCGGTTGTGCCCCATCGCGCCCTGTCACTGCCCCTTGACGGCGTCCGATGCGCGCTGAGCGCACCCGTCCCGGCGAGCCCGAAAGGGGGAGGGGGAAGGAGACACGGCCCACGATCCGCATGCTATCCACCGCTCTCATTCCGGGACGCCGGCCGCACCGGCGCAGGGTGGCACCGGCGCAGGGTGGCACCCGCGACGGGGTGGCGGGCGCGGTGGTGGCGCCCGGGCCAGGGAGGCCGCCTCGGCGTCGCCTCAGCCAACGGCAATGCAATGACGCGTGCCCCGCGTTCACTCGCGCGCGGCGGGGCGGAGCCGCCACCCTCGATCCACGTTCTCGACGAACCCCGCGGCGGCCAGGGCGCCGAGGCAGGCGAGGGCTGTCCCGATGTCCACACCGGCGGCGACGGCGATCGCGGCGGGCCCCGTCGCACCGCGTGCGGGGATCGCTTCGAGCACACGTCTGGTCTCGTCGTTCAGCCCGTCGCGAGGCCGCACGGGCCCGCGTTGCTCCGGTGCCAGGTCGTCACCGATGGAGCCCACCAACTCGATGATCTCCTCCGCCGAAGTAACGCAGACGGCCTTGCCCTGACGGATCAGGACATGGCAGCCCGTGGAGACCTCGGTGGTGATGGGACCGGGCACGGCCATCAGCTGCCGGTTCAGGCCCCAGGCGTGAGTGGCCGTGTTGAGCGCACCGCTGCGCGCGGCCGCCTGCACGACAACGGTTCCCCGGGACAGGGCGGCGATCACCCGGTTGCGGATCAGGAACCGCAGCCGGGTGGGGTGTGCGCCCGGCGGCCACTCACTGATCACCACGCCCTGCTGCCGCACGGCACGGAACAGGTCCTCGTGCGCGCTGGGATAACAGACGTCCGTCCCACAGGCGAGCACGACGACCGTCGGCGTTCCGGAAGCCAGCGCGCCCCGGTGGGCGGCCCCGTCGATCCCGTAGGCTCCACCGCTGATCACCGTCCACCCGCGCCCGCCGAGACTCATGGCGAACTCGGCCGCCACGGTCGTGCCGTACGCGGTCGCGGCCCTGGCCCCGACGACGGAGACCGAGCGCAGGCAGGAGAACCGCAGATTCGCCCGTCCGTCCACCCACAGCCCGAACGGCCGTGCGTCCCCGAGGTCGTCGAGCTGGGTGGGCCATTCGACGTCACCCGGAACGACGAGCCGCGCCCCGCGTTGCGTGCCTTGCGCCAGGTCGCCTGCCGGGTCCGTGTAGCGGGCCGCCCACGCGGCCGCATGCCGGCCGAGATCCAGGTGGCGCCTGGAAGCCTCGGCGCGGTCTTTCTCATCACGTGCGAAGCCAGGGTCGAGCACGCCGCGTTTCGCCTGCTCCATCGCGCCCACCGGACCATAGCGGGCGATCAACCGGCCCATGACCGCGTCGCCTGCTTCGGCCATCCGCATGATCGCCACGCGAGCCAGTCGTTCCGCCCTCCCGGGACCGGCCGCGCCGGCGGCGTCCCCGGCCGCATCGGCGATGTCCCCGGCCAGAGGGGAGGCGCCCGCTGCCTGCGAGATGGTCTCGCCGGACGACGCGGCGCCTGCGGTGAAGAACTCAGTCGCTTCCATCAATCCACTCCGAGCCACAGTGCGAGGGCCGCCGACGTCTCGGTCTGGCCCGGACGGTCCTTGCCCGCGAGATCCGCGAGCGTCCAAGAGACGCGAAGCACGCGATCCAGGCCGCGTGCGCTGAGCGTGCCCACGTCGAGACCGCGATGGAGCGGGGCCATCGCGGCGTCGGGCAGGCGGAAGTCACGGTGCAACGCGGATGAGGACACCTCCGCGTTGGTACGCCAGGGGGTGCCGGCCAACCGTGTGGAGGCCCGCTCGCGAGCCAGCCTCACCCGCTCGGCCACGGTCGCGCTCGTCTCCACGAAGTGCCGGTCCGCGAGCAACTCGGCGCGGGTGGCCCGGCCGATCTTCACCTTCACGTCGACGCGGTCCAGCAGGGGTCCGGAGAGCCGGTCGAGATAGCGGCGCCGGCCCGCGGGGGTGCACTTGCAGGGGTGCCCGACCGTCCCCTGCAGGCCGCACGGACACGGATTGGCCGCCAGGACCAGCATGAACCGGGCGGGGAACGTGACCGCGCCGACAGCCCGTGCGATGGTCACCGTTCCCGACTCGAGGGGTTGCCGCAGGGAGTCGAGCACGGTCGTCGCGAACTCCGGTGCCTCGTCGAGGAAGAGCACGCCTCGGTGCGCGAGCGACACCGCTCCGGGCCGCACGACGCCTCCGCTCCCACCGCCCACGACGGCCGCCACCGTGGCGCTGTGATGCGGAGCCATGAAGGGCGGCCTGGTGAGCAGCGGACGCCCCGGCGGCAGCGTTCCCGCCACCGAGTGGATGGCCGACACCTCCAGGGCCTTCTCCTGGTCGAGCGGCGGCAGGAGGGTCGGCAGGCGCTCGGCGAGCATGGTCTTGCCGCTCCCCGGCGGGCCCAGCATCCAGAGGTTGTGCCCACCGGCCGCGCACACCTCCAACGCTTTGCGGCCCATCGGCTGCCCGGCCACGTCGCACAGGTCCGGCCCCGGCATGCTCCGGCCGCCGCCCTCCGGTCCTGTGGGATGCGACGCGTGCTCGGCCTGCCCGACGTGCCCGACGTGCTCGACGCGGCCAGCCTGCTCGGTGTGCTGGACGTGGTCGGCGTGGCCGATGTGCTCCTCGTCCTGCGAGAGCGAAGCGGCGTCCGCCACCACCGGAAGCCGGTGCAGGTCGCCCGAGCGCAGCCACCCCACCAGTTCGCCGAGAGTGGCGACGGGGACCACTGTGAGATCGGGCACGAGAGCGGCCTCGGCGGCGTTGAGCGCGGGCACCACGACCGTGCGCACCCCCGCCGCCGCGGCGGCGAGCGCGGCCGGCAGCACGCCTCTGATCGGCCGGACCCGCCCGTCGAGGCCGAGCTCGCCGAGGAACATCGGCGCCGCGATCGCTGCGCGGGCACGGCGCCGGCCGCACCGAGCACCGCGATCGCGATCGCCAGGTCGAAGATCGAGCCCCGCTTGGGCAACGTGGCCGGGAACAGGCTCACGGTGACCCGCGCGTCGGGCCAGGCGAACCTGCTGTTGATCAGTGCGGACCTCACGCGGCCCCGGGCTTCGCTGATCGCGGTGTCGAGAAGCCCGATGAAGTGCGTTCCGGCGATGCCGGGGCCGACATCGGCCTCGACCTCCACGAGGCGTCCGGTGACGCCCACAAGGCCGACGCAGTGGGTCCGGGCGACGGGCATCTCAGACCACCCCGCGTTCGTGCCTGAGTGAGAAGTTGCCGGCGAACCGCTCGATCGCGATCACGTCGACCCGTATCGTGTCGAAACGCTCCGTGTGCATGGACAGCCACCTGACTGCCAGCGTCCGCAGGCGCAGCAGTTTCTCACCGGTCACCGCCTCGAATGCGGTGCCGTGGCTGCGCCCGGAGCGGGTCTTCACCTCCACGATCACCAGCGCGTCGCCGTCGCGGGCGACGATGTCGACCTCGCCCTCCGCGCAGCGCCAGTTGCGGTCGAGTATGTGCATGCCCTTCGCCGTCAGAAAGGTCACGGCGAGTTGTTCACCCTGTCTGCCCAGCCGATCCTTCGCCGCCATGGGACCACCTCCGGCGCAGACAATCGCCCAAGCGGCCCCCGGCCCGGGACGCCGAACCTCTTTCTGTGGAAAAGCCCGTCCCGCGAATCGGCCGCTGTGGACGGACGGAGGAAATCGCAGGTCGGCCTGGTGAGAACGCTCTCGTCGTCCACAGCGTGGCTCAGGAGCGGAAACGAGAGGGTGACCGCGGGCAGACTGCGACCGGCATGGATACTTGCCCCGGTTCCGGGAGGCGGGTGATGGGCTCTGCCCTCACGGAGCACGCCGCCGGGCATCGGGCGCCGCAGGAATCGGCAGTGAAGAGTCGGCAGTGAGGAGTCGGGAGTGAGGAGTCGGCAGTGACCGCGAAACTGATCAGGGAACTGGGCGCGGGCGTCGGGGTCGCCCTGCCCGAGGTCCGGGTCACCGGCGAGGACCCCGTCCTGCCGTCCGTCTTCCCCCTCGGCACGATGGCCGCGGCCTCGGCCGGCGCCCTGACCGCCGCCGTCGCGGCGTACGCCGCCCGTACCGGGGAGAACGGCGCGGAAGGGCCCGGCGGCCGGCAACCGTCTCGCGGCGCGCACGGCGATCCGGACGTCACGATCGATGTCCGTCACGCCGCCGTGGCCTTCCAGAGTGAAAGGCATTTCCGCGCCGACGGGAAGGCCGTGGACGGCTGGGCCGCGCTGTCTGGGGACTACCGAACCTCGGACGGCTGGGTCCGGCTCCACTGCAATTTCGACCACCACCGTGATGCCGCCCTGCGCGCTCTCGGGCTGCCGCCCGGCTCGGGCAGCGCCGCGCCCTGCAGAGAGGACGTCGGCAGGGCGTGCGCCGACCGTACGGCGGTGGAAATCGAGGAGGCCGTGATCCGCGAGGGCGGCTGTGCGGCGGCGATGCGGAGCAGGGCCGAGTGGCTCGCGCACCCCCAAGCGCGGGCGCTGGCCGACCTCCCTCTCGTCGGCGTGTCCCGGTTGCCCGATGGGGGCGGCCAGGCGAGCGGCGACGGGCTCCCGGCAGGGACGGAGCGGCCGCTCGGCGGCGTGCGGGTGCTCGACCTGACCCGCGTGATCGCCGGGCCGGTGGCCGCGCGGGCGCTCGCGGCGTACGGCGCGGACGTGCTGCGTGTGGGTGCCGCGCACCTGCCCGAGGTACCGGGGCTCGTGGTGGAGACGGCGTTCGGCAAGCGGTCGTGCCACATCGACCTGCGTTCCGAGGCGGACAAGCTGCGGGAGTTGGTCCGTCAGGCCGACGTGGTCATCCAGGCCTACCGGCCCGGGGCCCTGCGTGCCAGGGGCTTCGGGCGGACGATCTCGCCGCCCTGCGGCCCGGCATCGTCTGCGTCGACATCTCCGCGTACGGCACGCGCGGACCGTGGGCCTCGAGGAGGGGGTTCGACAGCCTCGTCCAGATGGCATGCGGGATCGCCCACGAGAACGGCGACGGCCGGCGGCCGAGCCCCCTGCCCGCGCAGGCTCTCGACCACGGCACCGGCCACCTGGCCGCGTTCGGCGCGGTCGCCGCGCTGCTCCGGCGGGCGGCCGAGGGCGGCTCCTGGCACGTCGAGGTGTCGTTGGCGAGGACCGCGGCGTGGCTCGACGATCTCGGCAGGATCGACACGGCGGGGATGCGGCAGCCCCGGGTGGAGGATCTGCTGGCGACGATGGACAGCCCTTTCGGCACGCTCACCTATGTGACCCCACCCGGCGCCATCGACGGGCCCGGCCACATTGGACGAGCCCGCCGCCCCGCCAGGGGGAGCACCCCGCGGCATGGTGGGCTCCAACCTCCTGACGGTCGACGGCCTGAGGCATGGGGAACAGCGGCGGCCGCCTGGGGTGCGGGCCCGCCGGGGGAAGGGCGACGGTCACGTGGGTGAGGCTCGATGAGGGAAGGGCGACGGCGGCCCTCCGGAGCACATCGACGGCCCGCGGGGGGGGCGGCCACTCCGCCGGGGCCGGTCCGGACAGGCGTTCAGGAGGCCCGGCAGGCGCGCGTGGAAGGCCGCTGACGGGACGATCGCGGCCGCGTGGCGCCTACAGCAGCCGCCTGATCTCGCCGTAGGTCCGGTAGAAGCCGCCCCGGCCGGCGGGGCGCACGCCCTCGACCAGGTAGCGGGCGCCGGGCTCGCGGATGTCCTTGGGGAACTGCACGTTCCACGCCTCGTAACCCGGGCTGGTCACGCGGACGCGCAACCGCTCACCTTCGCGCACGCACTCCACGACCACTCCGTCGCCGGCGTGGCTGACGGTCTCCAGCACGACCGACGGCTCCACCACCGGAAGCGAGGCGGCGGCCTTAACGTCGAGGGGCTCGGGCACCGAACCCTCACGGGCGGCGGCGATCGCGGCCTCGCTCGCGTCGATGCAGGCCAACGACCCGTCAGTGGTGACGATGTAGAGGCGGTCGTCGAGGAACTGCATGGAGAAGGCCGATCCGCACCCGGTGCCGAGCTTCCACAGCCGCTCTCCGGACGCGGCGAAGCAGTACACCGACGAGTGGCTGTCGCCCGCGAAGACGTAACGGCCCTCCGGCGAGGTGGCGCAGGAGTAGACGGGACCGTCGCACCGGTAGACGGCCTCGATCCGGCCGTCGCTCTTGGCCAGACGGTGGACGGTACGGCGAGCGGTCGCGGCGTAGACGGCGTCCTCCTCCTGCCAGCCGAACAGGACCTGGTCGGCGGCGGAGGTGTGCCAGACGAGGGCGCCGCCGGAGGTGTCGTAGCGGGCCACGCCACCGGAGTGGCCGTGGTAGACCGCGTCCTCGTCGCACCGCACCATCCAGGCGTAGTCTCCCTGGCTCGTACGTGCCCACTGGAACTCGTCCTCGTAGTCGATCGTGGTGATCCGCCCGGCCCGGTCGGAGACGCCGAGGACGCCGTCGTGGATGTCCAGCCAGTAGATGTCGACGTCGGCGGCGATCTCGTAGGCCACCCTGGGCACCTTGCCGCTCAGGTCGTACACCTTGCCGTCGTCGCAGCCCGCGTAGATCCAGAAGTCGTCGGCCACGATGCACTTGACGCCGTCCGGCAGGCGGAAACGGCCGGTCACGGTGCCGGAGTGGGTGATCGTGTACACGTCGCCGCGCTGGTTGCCGACCCAGCAGCGCTCCTCGTCCACGAAGATGCCGAAGGCGGAGGCGCCGCTGTCGAAGCGCCACAGGACCGGCGCCTGCCGGGCGGTGGAGCGGGTGCTCACGATGGTCCTGCGGGTGACCGGCCTGCGCTGGCGCACGCCCCGGACCGCCGGGGCGTAGCCCTTGCGCAGCTTCTCGTTGATCTTCTTGGCCGCCGCGGCCCGCGCCTTGTCCTCGGTGGGGAAGTCGGTGACCTTGGTCTGCCCCGCCTCGCCGATGCGCCCGTACGTGATGGTCACCCGCGTTCCGGAGACGACGGTCTCGTAGAACTTGTGCGCTCCGCCGCCGTCCTCGGACAGCTCAAGGTAGGTCATGTCTCGCCTTCTCCAGTTAAGGCCGGCTTGATCGATTGGTCGGGAGGCTAGAGGACTGCGGCGACAATTCGCGGGCGAATGATCGGCTTCGCCGGTGGTGCATGCTCGTGCGCGCCCGCCGGCCACGCGTCGGGGCGTGTTGGCGGTGCGGGGGCGTGCTGATCCGGCAAGGGTCAACTGAAGGGGCGGATCCGGGTAGACTGTTCGACGGCCTGCTAGGCGGGCCGAATTCGCACGCCCACTCACGAGCCGCCTTCTCGGTCCGGACCGCGTCCGGTGAAAGCGGCCCGGGGCGTCAGGGCGCGGGCAAGACGCCCGCGTGACCAACCGAGACCGTGCCCGAGGGCACACGACCATGGAGGACCATCACCATGGCCCCTGTCGTCACCATGCGGCAGCTGCTGGAGAGCGGCGTCCACTTCGGCCACCAGACCCGCCGGTGGAACCCGAAGATGAAGCGCTTCATCTTCACCGAGCGCAACGGCATCTACATCATCGACCTGCAGAAGTCGCTGTCGTTCATCGACCGTGCCTACGACTTCGTGAAGGAGACCGTCGCGCACGGCGGCACCATCATGTTCATCGGCACGAAGAAGCAGGCGCAGGAGTCGATCGTCGAGCAGGCGTCGCGCGTCGGCATGCCGTACGTGAACCAGCGCTGGCTGGGCGGCATGCTCACCAACTTCTCCACCGTGCACAAGAGGCTCCAGCGGCTGAAGGAGCTCGAGGAGCTCGACTTCGACAACGTGGCCGGCTCCGGGCTCACCAAGAAGGAGCTCCTGATGCGCCGCCGCGAGAAGGAGAAGCTGGAGCGCACCCTCGGCGGTATCCGTGACATGGCCCGCGTCCCGAGCGCGGTCTGGGTCGTGGACACCAAGAAGGAGCACATCGCGATCAACGAGGCCAAGAAGCTCGGCATCCCGGTCGTCGCGATCCTGGACACCAACTGCGACCCGGACGAGGTCGACTACCCGATCCCGGGCAACGACGACGCCATCCGCGCCGTCAGCCTCCTCACTCGCGTGATCGCCGACGCCGTCGCCGACGGCCTCATGACCCGTGCGGGCGCCGGCCGCGGTGCGAGAAGCCCGCGGCGTCGCCGCCGCCGAGCCGCTGGCCGAGTGGGCAGC
>NZ_MWJN01000149.1:0-16301 GCF_002027145.1 Microbispora sp. GKU 823
CCGAAGCCGAGCACTCCGGCGCCCAGGCCGACGACCCAGGCACCGAAGCCGAGCACTCCGGCACCGAGGCCGACGACCGCGGCACCCAAGCCGACCACCCCGGCGCCCAAGCCGACGACCGCGGCGCCGGCCAGGAACCCCTACAGCGCGACCCAGGTCTGCGGGTCGGGCTTCTACGTGCAGCACAGCAGCCCTCTGGCGGCAGGCACCGTCTACCAGCTGTACAACGCGAGCACGGGGGAGAACTGCGTCGTCACCATCAAGACGACCGACGTCGGCAAGGCGACGCCCGTCTCCGCGACCCTGGAGGTCCAGGGCGGCGGCATGAAGACCGACAGCGGTAACTACGAGTACTACGCCGGCCCGGTGAAGCTACAGGCCAAGGGCAAGTGCGTCAGGTACTCCGGCCGCGTCGGCTCGGCCGGCACCAGCTCCGACTGGGGCAACTGCGGCTGACCGATCCACACGAAGGCCGGGCGGGCACCCGCCCGGCCTTTCGTCTGCGCGGCCCCGCCGACGGGTGACGCCCCAGGACGTGTCACGCGCGATCGGCGTCGTCCACCTGTCTCCGGCCATCTCCCCGCCGGTCGCGAGGGGAGATCCCATCGCCGCCGGGGCCGGGGAGGGTCCAGCTCGCGAGAAGGTCCAGGGCGCGTTTCGAGGACGAGCCCGCTTCGGCGGTGTAGACGAAGAGCGTCATATCGGGGTCTCCGGGCAGGGAGAGCGTCTCGTACTCGACGGTCAGTTCACCGACGAGAGGGTGACGCAGCCGCTTGGAGCCGTGGGTGCGCTGGTGCACGCGGTGCTGGTCCCACCAGTGGGCGAACTCGCGGCTGTGTTCGCGCAGGTCGGCGATGAGGGCGGTGGTGGCCTGGTCGTCCGGGTCGCGGCCGGCGTCGAGCCGCAGGCTCTCGACCGCGGCCCGTGCCTGGACCTCCCAGTCGGCGAACAGCGATCGGGCGTCCTCGTCGAGGAACATCCACCGTGCGTAGTTGCGGTGCCGGGGCGGCAGCCGTTCGAAGTCGGTGAACAGCGCTTTCGCCATCCGGTTGGCGGCGAGCACGTCGGTGCGGCGGCCGAGGACGAGGGCGGGCTCGCCGTCGAGGGCCTCGATGAGCTGGTAGAGCCCGGGGCGCACACGCTGGACGCCGCGGGCTCGTCGCCGTACGGGCGCCGCGGTGATGCCGATGAGGTCGTGCAGATGCGCGCGTCCCGCGTCGTCGAGCCCGAGGGCACGGCCGATGGCCTCGACGACGGCCGGTGACGGGGTGATGCGCCGGCCCTGTTCGAGGCGGGCGTAGTAGTCGGTCGAGACTCCGGCCAGGAGGGCGACCTCCTCGCGGCGCAGTCCCGGGACCCTTCGTACGCGGCCGTCCGGGGGCAGGCCGGCCCGTGACGGGTCGACCTGGCTCCGGGCCCGTCTCAGGAAATCAGCGAGTTCGCGGTTGGTCTCGGCCATGCGACCCAGTCTCCCCCTCTGCCGTCCGGTCCTGACTGGCCCTGTGCGTCCTAGGTTCCCCTGTGCTCGGTCGTACAGGGCGCGACATGGCTCCCTACGGCCGGTCGTGGCGGTCCAGGCTGGTGCCGTGCCGGTCTCCGGGGCTTCGCGGCCGGCGCTACGGCGACATTCGACAAGCAGAGCATTAGACAAGCAGAGGATGACCATGAGCTTCCCGACAGATCGACCGGCGTCTGGTTCGTGACCGGCACCTCCCGCGGCCTGGGCCTCGAACTGGTCAAGCAGGTTCTGGAGCGCGGTGACCGCGTGGCCGCGACGACGCGGTCGTCCGAGCGGCTGCTCGCCGCGCTCGGCGGCGAAGGGATCGACCCGTCGCGCCTTCTTCCGCTCACCGTCGACCTGCGCGACGAGGCGGCGGTCGGGCGGGCCGTCCGGGAGACCACCGAGCGCCTGGGAGGCCTGGACGTCGTCGTCAACAACGCGGGCTACGGCTTCCTGGCCGCGGTGGAGGAGACCGGCGACCGCGAGGTCCGCGACATGCTCGACGTCCAGGTCGTGGGCGTCTGGAACGTGCTGCGCGCCGCCCTGCCCGTCCTCCGCGAGCAACGCGGCGGCCACGTCGTCAACGTGTCCTCGATTTTGGGCCTGACCGCCGTCCCGGGCTGGGCTCTCTACTGTGCCGGGAAGTTCGCGCTGGAGGGGCTGAGCGAGGCCCTCGCCGCCGAGGTGGCGGACTTCGGCATCAGGGTCACCATCGTCGAGCCCGGCTACTTCCGCACCGACTTCCTCACCGAGGACTCGCTCGCCCTGCCCGCCGAGACGACCGCGCACTACCCGGCCATCCGTGAGATGACCCGCGACCACCTCAAGCTCCAGGGCAGCCAGCTCGGCGACCCGGTCAGGGGCGCCGCCGCGATCATCGACCGGGTCCTGGCCGGGGAGGGCCCGCTGCGGCTGCTGCTCGGCTCGGACGCCCACTCCTACGCCACGGCCAAGGTCGGGGCCCTGCGGGCGAACGTCGAGGCCGCCGCGCTCACCGCGCCCGCCACCGACTTCCCGGCCGCCTGAACGATCAGTACCCGCGGTAGCCGGTGCCGGTCTTCATGCCCACCACGCCGGGCACGGCCGAGACCGAGCCGTAGCGCTCGATGGCATAGCGGACGCCCGCGATGATGTTGTCGACCGGGTTCCAGATGTCCTTGTGCCCCGGCAGGGACCAACGGTTGAACGTGGGATCGATGGTCTGCATCAGCCCCTTCGAGGGGGTTCCGGCGGCCGCGTTCGAGTCCCAGTTGTTGATCGCGTGCGGGTTCCCGCCCGACTCGTGCCGGATGATCATCCAGATGTCGTCCCGGTTCATCTTCTCGGCGGGATAGCCCTGCGCCTTGAGGATCTCGATGGCCTGCTCGATCCACTCCTTGACCTGGCCCGTGGGCGCGGGCCCGCCGCCGGCCGGCGGCGGGCCGCTGGGGCCGTAGCCGCCGAAGCCGCCGCTCCCGCCCGGGCCGCTCACGCCGCTCAGGCTCGTCGGGCGGTACGAGGCGTACGTCGGGTGCGCCTTGTCACCGGGGGGCCCGGTGTAGCCGGGGGTGCGCTGCCAGTCGACCGGGTGCCCGTGCCGGGGCACGAACTCCTGTTTGCCCGGGTCCGGGATCTTGGCGAAGGTGAGCGCGCCGTCACGGTAGTCACCGCCCAGGCGGGTGCCCAGCGTCTTCGCGGCGTCGCCGACGGCCGTGGTCACCTGCTCCAGGTGCGGCCGTGCGTCCTCGACGCCCCGGGAGACGATGGCCCGCAGCCCGTTCTCCAGCTCCTTGCCCGTGGCATCCGGGTTCCGGCCGCGGTAGGCCGCAGCCTCGGCGACCACGTCGGCGCAGATGCCGTCGATCTTCGACTTGGCGCTCTCCAGTGCGCCGGCGACCTTGTCCAGCGCGCCCGCGCACGCGACCAGGGCGTCGTGGAGGCCGTCCGCCGCCTTGCCGTACCTGTTCATGTAGGTGACGAAGGCGTCGGCGGAGCGGCCCTGCCACGCGGCGTCCACGGTGCGCACGGCCCGGCCCACGCCGCCCGCGTAGTCCTGCGCGTCGCCGGCCGCGCCGCGCCACTTCCCGGCGATGTCGCGGATCTCACCGGGATCGCCGCTCACCTTCTCCGCCATGGCGGCCAGCTCGGCGCCGCCCGGCAGGTCCGAGACCCCACTCATACCTGCATCGAGGTGGACGTGGCCTTGTGGGCCGTCCTGACGTTGTCCTGCACGGCTTCCAGTGCCCGCTCCACGCCCTTCAGCTTGGTTCTCGCGTCGGCCGCCTCCGCGGTCAGCGCGGCGTAGGCGGCGTCGACGGCCGCCGCCAGCGCCGCCGCGCCCGTCCACGTGCCCGAAGGCGGCCGCCCGGGTGCCGGGCGTCTCGGGCAGGCCGCCGTGCAGGCTCTCGTACTGGCCCCAGGCCTTGCTCACCGCCGTACGGCAGCTTTCGAGCGCCTGGAAGTGGATGTCGAAACCGGCCACGTACCGCTCCTCTCCGCCTGTCACTCTTCCCCGGGAGGAGGCAGGAACGCGGTCTGGGCGAGCCGCGCGCCGAACCTCCTGTCGACGTGGTAGCCCCGGCCGGGCGGCAGCGGATGCGCCCGGACGTTGCCGAACAGGTAGCCCTCGTCCTTGTTGCCGGACAGGATGACGGCGGGGCTGGCCATGTCCTTCAGCTTCTGGATGACCGGGTCGTACATGGCCCGGCCGGCGCCGCCCATCTGACGCGACAGGACCAGGTGCAGCCCGATGTCCCGCGCCTGCGGCAGCAGGTCAACCAGGGGCAGCAGCGGGTTGGACGAGGTGGCGACCAGGTCGTAGTCGTCCACGACGACGTAGACGTCGGAACCCTGCCACCAGCTCCTGTCCCGCAGTTGCTCGGGCGTGAGGTCCGCCGGGGGCAGCCGCTTCAGCAGGGCCCCGCGGACGTTGTTGATCAGCTCCTGGGCGGCGGTGCTCGACGCCGCGTAGCCGATGCGGTGGGCGGTCGCGGCCGAGTCGAGCAGCGACCTGCGGTAGTCGATGACGATCATCATCGCCTCGTGCGGCTGCCGCCTGGCCACCAGCCCCTCGGCGACGAGCCGCAGCAGGTTCGACTTGCCGCTCTCGGTGTCGCCAAGGACGACGAAGTGCGGATCGGCGTCGAAGTCGAGCAGCACGGGCGAGAGCGTCGCCTCGTCGATGCCGATGGGGATCTTCGGTCCCGTGTCCTCGGGGCCGGGCAGCGAGGCCGCGGGCAGCACCGGCGGCAGCAGCCGGATGGCCGGCGCGGGCGGGCCCTGCCAGGCCTCCCTGACCGCGTGCACCAGACCGCGGACGCCCGCCGCGAGATCCTCGGAACTCTGCACGCCGTCGATCCGCGGCAGCGCCGACAGGAAGTGCAGCCCCTCCTTGGTCAGGCCGCGTCCCGGCACGCCCTCGGGAACCGCCAGCGACGCCTTCCTGTTCACCTCGGACTCGTAGGCGTCGCCGAGCTTGAGCTCGACCCTGGTGCCGAACAGGTCGCGGATGCTGGCCCGGAACTCCGACCACTTGTTGGTGGCCGCCACCACGTGGATGCCGTATCCGAGACCCCGGGCGGCGATGTCGGTGACGACCGGTTCGAGCGACTCGAACTCCTGCCTGAGCGTCAGCCAGCCGTCCACGACCAGGAACACGTCGCCCCAGCCGTCGCCGTCGCGGCCGGACTCGGCCCGCATCCGCCGGTAGGCCGCGACCGACTCGATGCCGTGCTCGGCGAAGTCCGCCTCACGCCGCTCCAGGATCGTGGAGATCTCGGCGACCGTACGGCGCACGCGGTCGGCGTCGAGGCGGCTCGCGACGCCGCCCACGTGCGGCAGCGCCTCCAGCGAGGCGAGGGAGCCGCCGCCGAAGTCCAGGCAGTAGAACTGCACCTCGCGCGGCGTGTGCATCAGGGCCATGCTCGTGATCAGGGTCCGCAGCACCGTGCTCTTGCCGCTCTGTGTGCCGCCCGCGACGCCGACGTGGCCCGCGCCTCCCGACAGGTCCAGCCAGTAGGGGTCGCGGCGCTGCTCGAACGGCCGGTCGACGATGCCGACGACCGCGTGGAGCATCCCCCGGCCGCCCCAGGTCGCGGTGGTCAGGCCGTGCTCGGGGGTGACGGACAGCGGCGGCAACAGGTGGGCCAGCGTCGGCGGCTCGGCCAGCGGAGGCAGCCAGATCCGGTGCGCGGGCGGGCCGTGGCCGGCGAGCCGGCCGACCACGACGTCGAGCAGGCTGTGCCGTGGGCCGCCGGCCTCCTCGGCGGGCACCAGTTCCCTGGGCGTCTCGGTCACTTCCACGGGCGCGAAGGCGGTGCCGTACTCCACCACGTCGCGCACCGGCCGGCCGGCCTCGCCGGGCGCGGACCGCGTGGGGTCGGCGTGGTGGGGGCCGGACACGTAGGCGGCCTTGAACCGGGTCATCCCCGTGGTGTCGTACTTCAGGTAGCCGTTGCCCGGCGCGGGCGGCAGCTCGTAGGCGTCGGCGACGCCGAGCACGACCCGGCTCTCCATGGCCGAGAACGTGCGCAGGCCGATCCGGTACGACAGGTGGGTGTCGAGTCCGCGTAGCCGGCCCTCCTCCAGGCGCTGGGAGGCCAGCAGGAGGTGCACGCCGAGCGAGCGGCCGAGCCGCCCGATCATCACGAACAGGTCGATGAACTCCGGCTTGGCGGTGAGCAGCTCGCTGAACTCGTCGATCACGACGAACAGGGTCGGCATCGGCTTGAGATCGGCGCCCTGCTCCCTGGCCCGCTCGTAGTCGCGCAGCGAGGCGTAGTTGCCCGCGGCGCGCAGCAGCTCCTGGCGGCGCACCATCTCGCCGTGCAGCGCGTCGTGCATGCGGTCGACGAGCGGCAGCTCGTCCTCCAGGTTGGTGATGACCGCCGACACGTGGGACAGGGACTCCAGGCCGAGGAACGTGGCGCCGCCCTTGAAGTCCACCAGCACGAAGTTCAGGATCTCGGAGGAGTGCGTGATGGCCAGGCCGAGCACCAGCGTGCGCAGCAGCTCGCTCTTGCCGGATCCGGTCGCCCCGATGACCAGGCCGTGCGGCCCCATGCCGCCCTGCGCCGACTCCTTGATGTCGAGCTCGACGACCCGTCCGTCCGCGCCGAGGCCGATCGGCACCCGCAGCCGGTTGCGTCCGGCGCGGGGCTGCCAGATCACCGCGGGGTCGAGACGGACCGGGTCGCCCACGCCGAGCAGGTCGGTGAGCGAGGTGTTGACGCCGAGCACGTCCTGCGCCTCGCCCTGGGCGCCGGCGGAGGCGCGCAGCGGCGCGAGCTGCCGGGCCAGCCCCTCCGCCTGCGGATAACCGAGGCGGTCGGGGTCGCCGAGCCGGTTGCTCGACCGCCGCCCCGCGTGGTCGATCTTGACCATGTGGAAGCCGTCGGGCTGGACGTCCAGCCGGAGCGTGATCGCCTCGGGGGCCGGTCCGGTCACGCCGGACAGGTCGATCACGGTCACGCCCTGGATGGCGTCGGAGCCGAGCTGGCTGTCGTGCGGCACGTGCCCGCCGTCCACGATCACCACGTGGTACGGCAGGGCCTCGGCGGAGGCGCCGGGGCGGAACCTGGCCCGCTCCCTGAGCTCCTCACCGACCAGCGCGTCGAGGTGGGCGAGGTTCTCCGCCATGAGCCTGACCTGGCCAGCGGCGTCGGCCTGCTCGGGGTGCAGGGCGTGCGGCAGCCACTTCACCCACTCCCAGTGGGGCATCCACTCCTTGCTCGCGCAGATCATGATCCGCATGTCGTCGGGGGAGTGGAAGACGACGAGCTGTGCGATCATCGCCCGCACCAGCTCGCGCACCGCGGTGGGATCGCCGGTGAGATGGATGCGGGCGAAGGAGTGCAGGGCGACCGCGACGGGCAGCCCCGACACCGTGGCGTGCGCCCGGACGAACCGGCGCAGCGCGCCCGCCGACAGCGCGTCGAGGTCCTCCACCGGCTTGGTGTCCGGCGGGACGAGCTGGATGGCCAGCTTCTGCACGCCGGTGCCGAGCCGTACGGTCGCGAAGTCGTCGTCGCGCGGCCTGCGTTCCCACAGGCGCGGCCCCATGGCGATCCACCACAGCGAGTCGGGCGGCGGGCCGCTCCACTCCAGCGCCTCCCGCTGCTGCACGGCGGCCCTGCGGACCTTCCTGCGGATCTGCGACAGGTAGCGGAAGTAGTCGCGGCGCAGCCCGTTGAGCCGGTTCCTGCGCTCACCGGCGTTGCGTCCGAGCTGGCCGACGCTCATGCCGACCATGGAGACGGCGAACAGTCCGCTGGCCACGTACATGAGGGGGTTGCCGGTGCCGCCCGCCGTGAACATCAGCGCCATCGCGGCGCCGCCGGCCAGCATCGGCACGTACGTGAGCACGGACATCAGACCCTGCGGCTGGACCTCGGGAATCTCCGGCGGGGATTCCAGGAGGATCTCGCCACGGGGCGGTTTGGGGCCCGGGCGGCGCTCGGGGCGCGAGACCACGACAATGCTCATCTGACTGACTTTTCTACCAGGTTTGCCGATATTTTCGGGCTGTCAGAGAGATCTTCGGGAGAGGATTCCCGCTGTGTCATCGCCGGCTCCCCTTCACGTTCAGCAGGGTGTCGTCCAGCAGGGCATGGTTCAGCACGGCCCGGCCCAGCAGGGCGCGTTGCCGCAGGCGGCCGTGCCGCTGCCGCCCCTGTGCCACGTCACCGTGGTCGCCCCGCGCAGGAAGGCGGACCTCGCGCTGCCGTCGGACATCCCGCTGCCGCACGTCATGCCCGGACTGCTCCGGGCGGTCGGGGAGGTGGGAGGCGACGCGGCCGCGGCCCCCGGCTGGGTGCTCCAGCGTCTCGGCGGCCCGCCGCTCGACCTCGGCCAGAGCCTGGGCACGCTGGGCGTCCTGGACGGAGAGGTCCTCTACCTGCGCCCGCGCGACGCGGTGCTGCCGCCGGCGGTGTACGACGACGTGGCCGACGTCGTCGCCACCGGGACCAAGGAGGGCGGCGGCAGGTGGGAGCCGCGGCACACGAGGCTGCTCGGCATGGGCGTGGCCGCCGGGCTGCTCGCGCTCGGCGCCGTCGTCCTCGCGCTGGCGGCGGCCCCGCCGCGGCTCACCGCGGGGGTGGCCGGAGCCGTCGCGGTGCTGCTCGTCGCCGCCGGAGCCGTGGTGTCCAGGGCCGTCGGCCAGCCCACCGCCGGCGCCCTCGTCGGCTACGCGGCCCTGCCGCACGCCTTCCTCGCCGGACTGTTCACGCCCGGGGCGTCGGGCGACGTGCTGGTTCTCGGGGCGCCGAACCTGCTGGCCGGGCTCGCGTACACCGCGCTGGTGGCGACGGTGGGCGGCGTGCTGATCGCCGACGGCGTGGCCGGCTTCCTCGGCGTCGCGGTCGCGTCCGTCGCCGGGGCCGTGGGCGCGGCGTGCGTGATGGTGTTCGGGGGATCGGGCGCCGGGGCGGCGGCCGTGGTCGCGACGGCCCTGCTGGCGCTGAGCCCGCTCATCCCCACGCTGTCGTTCCGGATGGCCAGGGTGCCGCTGCCGCCGCTGCCCACCAGCGCCGAGGAGCTGCGCAGCGACAACCAGCGGATCGACGGCCCGCTGGTGCTCCAGCGGACCGCGCAGGCCCACCGGTACGCCACCGGCATGGTCATCGCGATGGCGCTCGCCGGCGTCGCGGCGGAGCTGCTGCTCGTCCAGCACGGCGGCTGGGTCGCCCGAGTGACGGCGGCGACGCTGGCGCTCGCGCTGGCCATGCGGGCGAGGGTCTTCGCTGGGGTCACCCAGCGGCTGTGGATGATCCTCGCCGCCGTGACGGGGGCCGCCGCGCTGGCGTTCGCGCTGGGCACGGGCGCCGACGCGGTCGCCGAGGTGGCCGTGACGATCGGGGGTGCTGTGGACGGCCCTGCTCGTGCTCGGCCTCGGCCTCTGGCTGCCCACGGGCAGGCCCTCGCCGTTCTGGGGCCGGGCGGCGGACATCCTCGACGCGCTGCTGATCGTCGCGCTGGTCCCGCTCACGCTGGGCGTGCTCGACCTGTACGCCTGGGTGCGCGGCCTGTCGGGCTGACCCCGCGGATCCCGTGACGGCACTTCCCGAATGCACTGGCCGCCAGAGGTCACCCGGTCGGCCGCACGGGCAGCAGCGCGGGGCGCTTGGCGGTACGACCGTCGCCGGACGACCTGCCGAGGAGGCGCCGCACCAGCCACGGGCCGAGGAACGTGCCCGCCCAGCGCAGCTCGGCGCCCAGAATCCGCCACCCGGCCGGATCCACCGGGGGATGCAGGGGCAGCGTCCAGCCGTCGTCGCTGCCGGGCAGGCCGAGGGCGTGGGCCACGGCCGCGGCGATGCGCTCGTGGCCGAGCGGACTCGCATGCAGCCGGTCGGCGCTCCACAGCCGGGGGTCGGTGGAGACGGCATGAGACGCCGTCTCGGCGACCACGACCCCATGCCGTGCCGCCGCCACCCGAATGCGGTCGTTGAGTTGGAACACCCGCGACCGGAGCGGCCGGGCGATCGGCGCGATCTTCCCGACGTCCGGGAACGTGAGGGTCGCGACGCGGGCCCCGGCGGCCGTGAGAGAGGCGAACATCGCCTCCAGGTGCCCGGCCACCTCGGCGGCGTCGAAGCGGGGCCTGATCAGGTCGTTGACACCGGCGACGACGGTGACCAAATGGGGGGCGCAGGGCCAGGGCCGGCGCGAGCTGCTCGCCGCGCACCTCCCCGGCCAGCCGCCCCCGCACCGCCAGGTTGGCGTACGTGACCTCCGGGTCCACGGCCGTGAGCCGCTCGGCGAGCCGGTCGGCCCAGCCGCGCGGGTGAGCGGGGTCGCCGTCACCCAGCCCTTCGGTCTGGCTGTCGCCGAGGGCGACATAACGCAGGCGCTCACCGCTCGGCATGGGCCACCTCCGAGTTCCGCGGGCCCGCGCGGTCCCCTCTCGGGTCATGGCCGTGCTTCCTCCGCCCGGCCCGGCCGCGCTCCTCTCCCGCAGGATCGCCGCGATCCGCAGGCACCAGTCGCGGTTGCCCTCCTCGAAGGCCAGACCGCGCAGGCAGGTCAGGTACGGCCCCACGCGCCCGCCTGTGCGGAGGAACTCCTCCTCGCCCAGGCCACCGCGCATCTTCCGCAGGATCCGCCGGAACAGATCGATCTTGGCTTCGGCCATGGCGGCCCTCTCCTCGACCTGCCGGATCAGCGGCCCGGCGTCGACGTGGTCGGCCGCCTGCACCTTGACGAGCAGGTCGTCGCGGATGAACGACGGCTTCGACGCGGCCGCCGCGAACCGCTCCAGCTCGGCGAGCCCGGCGTCCGTGACGTGGAAGAGGCGCTTGGTGGGCCGGGTCTCCTGGACCACCTGCCGCCCCGCGACCAGCCCCTCCCTCTCCAGCCTGGCCAGCTCGGCGTACAGCTGCTGGGGCAGGGCGTGCCAGAAGTTCGCCACACCGACGTCGAACGCCTTGGCCAGCTGGTAGCCGCTGAGTTCCCCGTCGAGCAGCGCCGCGAGGACGGCGTGCCGCAAGGCCATGGAACCGCTCCCTCCGCTTCTTCATAGTCAAGGATATGACTATTCAAGAAACTGAGCATCGGGGGAAGCGGCGTGCCGGCGGCCTGGCGGTCTCGACGGCCGGAGCCGTCCAGGAGTCGGCGAGGGAACCGGCGGTGTTCTCTGCTAGAGCCGGCCGGCGCCTTCGGACGACGCCCGCTCGTCGAACGCGCGGCGGGCGTCGCCGAGAAGGCCGGCCACGTGGGGCACCCCCGCGGCCTCCAGCCCGCCGCGCAGTATCTCCTCCTTCGCCGCCTCCGCGGCCGCCTCGGCCCGCCGTACGGCCTTCAGGACGGCCTCGGCGAGCGCGCGGCTGTCGAGCCTGCGCATGCTGAGCGGATGGATGTCGACGGCGCGGAGCGTGCCGACGGCGTCGACGGTCGCCGTGACCCGGCCCTCGTCGGCCCTGCCGACGTACTCCCGCGTGCTCCACTCGGTGGCGAGCTCCTCCATCAGGGCGGCCGCGGCGACAACCGCTCCATGCGGGCCCGGAGCTCACGCATCTCGTCCACGCTCACTCCTCCCGCAGCAGGGCCTGGATGTGAGGGGCGAGCGGGTCGCCGGCCGGCGGTGAGTCGGCGAACTCCTCCATGGCCTTCGCCAGCCGCTCACCCGTCCCGCGCCGCGCGGCGCCGATCGCATCCTGAACCGCGGCGGACATCGCGACGTGGTCGAGGTCGCGCATGGCACGCGGGTCGATGGTGAGGCCGAGCAGGTGGCCCGCTCCGGTGACTCGGGCCACCACGGCACCCGTGGCGTCGGTCCCCTCGATCACCTCCTCGCTCAGCCCGTGGAGCAGGTCGGCGAGCGCGCCGACGCGGCCCTGGACCTCCCGCACCAGGCCGGCGACGTCGCCTTCCCTGCCCTCGTGGAACGCGGCCGTGTTCTTCACTGAAGATCCTTGTTCGCCGGCTGCCAGTAGTCGTGGATGCGCGCGCGGTCCGCCACGTCCGGGGTGAGCGTGAGGTCCCGGCGGCCCCGCGCCGGGTCGCCCTCGTCGAAGAAGGCGGCCCGCACGTCGTTGAGCTTCTGCTCCAGCTTGTTGAGGTCGCTCTCGTAGGCCATGTAGATGTCGGCGAACTGCTTGACGAGGTTGCCCAGCGCACTGGCGAACACGCCCACCTGCGATATCAGCGCGACCCGCCCCGCCGGGTGCGCGCTCATGGCCGCCAGCGTACGGAGGATCGGCGCCGAGGCGGCGTAGAGGCCGAACACCGACAGGTCGTACTCCAGGACCTCCTTGAACTGGCTGTGCATCGCGCCGCTCATCTCGCCGGTGACGCCGTGGAGCTTCTCGTACAGCACCGTGGTGTTGAAGCGGACCCGCCGCCCGAGCAGGTCCGCCGCGTGGCCCTTCCAGTTAGGGCTGACGTCCTGGAAGTAGGAGAACCAGATGTCGGACCTGCCGCTCTCCAGCCGGCCGCCCATCTCCTTCCAGAGCTCCCGACGGTCGTAGAAGAGGAAGGGGTTGCCGAGGTTCAGCGTGGCGGCGACGTCCAGGGCGAGGGCCGCGATCCCCAGCCCGGACATGGCCGCCGCCGTACGCGTCTGCTGCCGCAGCGGGTTCAGCGCCTTGACCAGGTCCCGGAAGAAGCCGGGATCGGTACGGGTGGCGGCGGAGGCGGCGGCCGTGTCAGCCGTGTCGGCCGGCGCCACGGAAACGGCTCGCTGGACGTTGCCGCTCGAGTCCGTGATGTAGAGCTCCTTGGGGCCCGAGGCGGGCCGGCCGGGCACGAACAGCTTGCCCGGCTCGCTGGGCGGGGTCGACATGCGGATCCTCTCAGATGCGCGTGTTCTGGATGGCCGCCTTGCCGGCCTGCTCCGCCGCGACGTAGTTGTCGGCGGCCCTGACCAGCGTCTCGCCGTCCTTGTGCAGGGCGTCGCCGAGGATGCCGGCGGCGCTCGACCAGGTGTCGGAGACGCTGTTGAACCGGTGCACGAAGGTGAGCCCGACGATGGGGATCCCGGCGAGCGGAGCGAGGTTCCAGCCCTGGAAACGGGGCGTGGCGTCCCCCAGCCGCCGGACGCCGTCGGCGGAGCCGCCCACGGTGCCGGCGAACTTCCTGATGAACCCCGCGGCCACCTCGTAGCCGGGCGGGCCGGACGAGCCGCCGCCCGGGTCGGCGGAGTACGTGACCGGGATCGCGGCCGGCTTCGGGGCCTGAGGCGCTCCCGCCTGCCGTCCGCGCAGCGAGTCCGGCAGGCACGGGCCGGGCGGCGGGCAGGGCGGAGTGTGCGGGCACGGGCTGACCATCGACGGCACGGACGGAGCCGGGGAAGCGGGAGACGTCCGCGTCGCGCTCACCGAGCCGGTGGGCGACGCCGTCGCGGAAATCGCCGGTGACCGGCTTGGGGAGGGTTCACCGTATGACACGTGATCTTCCCTATCACCGGGCTTCGTGCCCCTGCCACGCGCCAGGGCGACGTTTCCGCAGGTGGATAGCGGAAATTAGACGGATGTTCACTGATGTGTAACGGGTGAGCACGTAGACCCCGTACGCCCCGCTTTGAATGCGTTAACTTGCCGATGTTCCGAAAATCGCGGGGGAAAGGGGCTCGGATGACCGCCGGCGGGTTCGAGGACTTCGACATGGAGCGGTTCAGGGAGCGGGCGGACGCCAGGATGGCCGCCGTCGAGCGGCTCCAGAAAACCCTCTCCTCGCTCGTGGGCCGAGCCCGGGACGAGGACGGTATGGTCAGCGTGGAGTTCTCCAGTCAGGGGCTGAGCGAGCTGGAGCTCCATCCCAAGGCGATGCGGCTGAGCTCGGGCGAGCTCGCCGATCGGATCAAGGACACGATGCGCGCCGCGTCCGACGACCTGTACCGGCAGATGAACCGGGCCATGGCCGAGGTGCTCGGGGAGGACGGCGACCAGAC
Organism: Microbispora sp. GKU 823; assembly: GCF_002027145.1. NCBI lineage: Bacteria > Bacillati > Actinomycetota > Actinomycetes > Streptosporangiales > Streptosporangiaceae > Microbispora > Microbispora sp. GKU 823. The sequence continues at coordinate 13,869 of NZ_MWJN01000149.1, forward strand.
GAGGTTCCTGGACGACCCGGAGGCCGTGCTCGCCCAGGTCAGAGAGGCGGAGTCCGCCTTCGACCGGACCGCCGAAGACGTGCTGGGCGAGCTCGACCGCATCAGCCGCAGGCTCAGCATGTGACCGCCCTGACCCGCCGCCCGCCCGCCGCGTCACGCGAACGGGCCGGAGGGGGATGCCCGGGACGCCCCGCGAGCAGCCCGGGCTCTGTGAGGATCAGCGCTGGTTCTCGGACACCGTTTCCGCCGTCGGCGGCGACGAGCCGTCGTCAGCCGATGCGATGGGGGCTGATGGGGCTCGTCACGCGCCAGACGTCCGGCTCCGGGTCGTAGATCTCCCGTTCGCGCTCGTCCTGCCCACCCCCATCAGCGCCCGCAGGCGCGTAGGGGAACAAGGGCGAGCCCGCACCGCTCTGGCCGGTCCGGTAGCCGCCCAGGACGGCGCCGGCCTCCGCGGTGCCACCGGCCCCGTAGCCGGTGCGCGCTCCGCCGTACACGCCGATCACCCCGCCGGGCGGCAGGGTGCCGGTGGGCCCGGACGTCGTGACGGGGATCCGCGCGTCCGGATAGCCGGTGAACGCGTTGGGCGTGGTGCCCGCGGGAGTCGTGCCGCCGGGCAGGGGATGGGCGTTCGCCAGGCCGGTCCTGTCGGAGCCGCCGATCACGGCCGGAGCCGTGCCCGATCCGTCGCCGGAGCCGCCCGCCTGTCCTGTGCCTGTTTGTCCTGTGTTCGTTTGTCCTGGGTCCGATGAGCCGCCGGGGTCGGGGGACGGTCCCGCCGTGCCGGGGTCGCCCGCGCTGCCGGGCCCGTTCGCGCCGGACCCGCCCGTGCCGTCGCCGCTGCCGGAGCCCGCGCCGCCGCCCGAGTGGCCGCCTCCGCCGGATCCCGAACCACCGGACCCGGACCCGGTGGAACCCGAGCCCGAACCGGACGAGCCCGAGCCGGACGTGCCGTCACCGGAGGAGCCGCCGTGCCACACGCCGTCGGTGTTCGTGACGGGCGCCCCCGTCCCGCCCACGTGGATGCGGGGAGAGCTCGCGAGGTCGATGTGCAGCGGCTCGATGGCGGGCAGGTCGAAGGCCAGGCCCTCGGCGAAGGCGTTGTTCGCCTCCTGGATCTTCTCGTTGAGCGCGCGGAAGTGGCTGCGCGCCGCCTCGTCGGGGTCGGCCGCCGGGCTTCCCGTGGTGCCGCCGCCCGCACCCTCGTCCGAGTTGCTCGGGGCGGCGGGGAAGTTCGTCCGCGCGTCCCCGACCACGTCCGCGTACCAGGACATCGCCGCCCCGCTCGCGGTCATGGCGTCGCCGAGCGCGCCCGCCGTGGCGTACAGCGCGCGGAGCGCCGACTGCACCTGCTCGGCCGCCGGGCCGCGCCAGACCTCGGACAGGTCCTTGGCGGTCCTGCTCAGCGCCGCCTGGATACCTATCTCGGACGGTCCGTTGCCGCCGACCTTCCCGCCCACCAGATCGGCGGCGTCGATGAACGCCTGACCGGCCCGCCTGACCTCGTCGGGTTTCGCGGCGTCCAGCTTCTGCTTGATCTGTTCCCGGGAGAGGTTGTCCGGGTCGAGCCCGTAGAGGCTCGCGTACACCTTGATCGGCTCCCAGCCGGCTTCGGCCCCCATCGCGATCTTTCCCCTTGCCCTCGGCAGCTCACGCGCTGCTGCTCGTGTGGCCCTTCTCGTAGTTCACGACGGCCTGCTCGACGGCGCTCACCATCGCCTCGATGCGGTCGATCAGCAGCTGATACTTGCCGCTGAGCACCTCGTGGGCCTGCTCGGCGTTCAACCCGAAATACTTGGCCGTCTCCCACGGGCCGGTCTCCGAGGGGCCGACGTTGGTCAGTCCCTGGACCTCGCCCGCGGTCCCCGGGCCGCTCCAGGTGGCGCTCATGCTGGCGGGAGCGCGCCCGCGCAGCGTGCCGAGCTCCTCCCGCAGTCCCTTGAGGATCTGCCGGACTCGCGTGTGGTCGATGTACACCTCGTCCGGGCCTCCGCCGAGACCCGGCCAGGTCTCGGGCAGCCGCAGCTTCGGCGGCGGCGACCCGCCGCCGGGATCGTGGCTCACCTCTCGCCTCCCTCGCCTTACGCCCTGTCGATGCGGGGGGACGTGGTCTTCTGGTCGCTGACGAAGAAGTCCTCGTCTTCGAGCAGCCAGGTCGTGCGCTCACGCTCCTGGCGCTCGCCGTCCCCGCCCGTGCCGTGCGGCGCCACCGGGACCATGCCGTTGCCCGCGCCGGTGCGCAGGGCCGACGCGTTCGCGTTCGCGCCGCCGGTCCCGATGCCGCCGGTCCGATGCCGGAGCCGCGCCCGAACCGCCGCCGCGCCGTATCCGCCCGCCGTACCCGGTGGCCGGGGCCAGTGCCGGAGGCGCCGGTCGGGCCGCCGAAGTCGGCCGGCCGTGCGGGTGACGTCACTGACCCGTGCCCTAGAGAGG